>JASHVH010000259.1 GCA_030039575.1 Acidimicrobiales bacterium
CAGTTGGCCACGACCACTCTCTCTCCCCCGTGCGCCACCGGGAGTACGGCGATTTCACTGGTTCCCTCCTCCCTGGTAGACGCCAGGGCCAGCCATTGCCCGTCGGGCGACCATTCGGGTAACCGGTCATCAGTCCCGGCCGAGAAGGGCCGCGGTGGCCGCTCGCCGTCGGTGCCGGCCAGCCACACCCGCGAACGGGAACGGTTGGACTCGAGGTCCTGGTCCGTTACCGTGAACGCGACGAGCGTGCCATCAGGGGAGACCTTGGGGTCGCGCACCTGGCGCAGTGCCCCAATATCCTCGGGGCGCATCCCGTTCTGCGTTTTCCCTGTCGCCGTCGATTGGGTCGCGGTCAATTGGGCCTCCCTTGTCGCCACCGGTTCAGGATAGTGACCGGTGAGGGGCCGAGGCTCGTCCGTCAGCCAGGGCGACGCCACCGTGCGATGTTGGCCGCGCCCAAGCCGGTGAGGCCCAAAAGAGGGGCTCGGTTACTCGAGCTTGCCCTTCCTCAAGTACTCGTCGGCCAGGGCGGGGGGCGCGCAGGCCAACCAGCCGTCGAGCACGGCGTCCCGCAACGCCTTCTTCGTCACCGCCTTGAGTTGGACCAATATGGCGGCGTACCCGTTGAAGTGGGGGATGGTAAAAATGGCCTCGGGAGAACTGGCCAGCACAGCCTCTTTGTCGGCCAGGTCCGCCACGCAAACGGCAACTATAGGCCCTGCCGGCGGGGGCGTGGCCCCGTACCGTTTGATGTCCGCCTTGCTGAAGGGCCGTTCCCAGGCGAAGGCTTTACCGCCCACGAACCATGTGCGGTTACCGTGCCGCTCTCCTTCTGTGACCCCGGGTAGTTCTCCGGCCAGTCGTGCGACGTCCTCCATGTTCGCCATGCCGGGCACGATAGCCCCATTGCCTCTGTGGACGAAGCGCGGCCCTCCAGTTGCCGGCGGTCCCCCTAGAGGAGCGACCCGCTCATAAGGCCGCGCCGGAAGTAACGCTGGGCGGCCAAAAAGAGCAGCAGGGGGACGGCCAGGGAAATCAAGTAGACGGCGTTGGGGTTGCCTATGTTCCCTTCCAATAGCAGGAGCGGGAGAGTCGAGGCCGACTGGTTGTTCGAGTTGAGGACCGCTTCAGCAATTGGCAACTCCCCCCAGACCCACACGACCATCAGGACCGACAAGGCGATTATCGTGCTCGACGAGAGCCGCAATACCAGCCTCCTCAGGATCCCGAGGCCAGACGCCCCGTCGACGCGCATCGCCTCGATGAGAGGTACGGGCACGCTGGCGAAGGCGGGGCGTAAAAAGAACACCGCCAGAGGCAGGTTGGCGGTGATGTAGAGCACCACAATGCCTACACGGGTGTTGACCAGGCCCAGCCAAACGATCTCTTCGAACTGGGGGAGGATGAATATGACCCCGGGCACCGCCAGGGTAAAGAGCACGAACACAAAAAGGACGGTCCGCCACCGAGACTTTTTGAAGGCCAGGAAGTAGGCAGCGGGCACGGCCAGGAGCAGTGTCCCCCCGAGTGTGGCGGCGCTCAAGATCAACGTGTTCCAAACGCCGGTTTTGATCGCCGGCCAGAACGTACCTGCGAACTCGCCCCGCCCAAGCCAAAATTCCGCCTCTCCGGCGAAAGGGAGCAGCACCAAGACGATCATCACGGTTAAAAGGCCCCAGCGACCGCGTTGCGCCCACCGCATCGAGTGGCGCATGTGGCCACGGACCTCGCCGGGCTCGTCATTGGAACCACGAGGCCACACGGTATGCGCCCAGGACCGGACGCGGCCCAGTAGCGCCGGCGCGACGACGGCGCCGTTCTGAAGGTCGGCCCTCCCGTACAACCGCCGCCGCCCGACCCGTTGTGAAAAGGCCAGCATCCAGCCGCCGATAGCGATGGCGACCAATACGGCACCGATCACCGTCCCCATGGCTGAAGCCTCGCCGAAGTTGTAGTAGCCAAAGGCCAAGGTGTTGGCGTAAAAACCTACGAGCTCGGTGGCGCCGGGGAAGCTGGGCCCACCGTTGGTAAGCATGGCCACCGAGTTATACGTCTGCGCCTCGGTCAGCAGCCGCAGCACGATGACGAATACGAGCATCGGCTTTATAGCCGGCAGTACCACATTCCACCAAAAGGAAAAGCCGCGGGCGCCGTCGATCCTGGCCGCCTCGAAGACTTCGTCCGGGCATGCGCTCAGCGCCCCGAGGAGCAAGAGGTAACACCAGGGGGCCCCCTTCCAGATACCGAACACCACGATGACCCCGAACGCCAGCCTCGGGTGGTCGAGCCAGAGGAACGAGGAGCCCACACCGAAAACGTCCTGGCTCAACTGGTCGGCAACGCCGTGGATATTGAAAAGGCCATAAAAAAGGGTCCCGGCCACCGTCCAGGGGACGACGAGAGGGAGCAGGAAGACCACCGCCAACAGGCCCTGCCCGCGCTTTACGCGCAGGGTCATCCACGCTCCCGCCAAGCCCAGGCCAACCTCGGCAGGCACGGTCAAAAGCAGGTAAAAGACACTGTGCAACGCCGCCACCCGGGCCACGACATCGTTGAAAAGGGCGACGTAGTTCCGTGTACCCGCGAACCCGTGGGGCTTCAGCTGGTACCAGCTCGAGAAGCTCCCGCCGACCTCCTGCCACAGGGGGTAGGCCACGAAGGCGGCCAAGAACACGAACGGGAAGACGGCGACGACCACGAACCCGGCTCGCCGCCATGGCACTTCCCTGCTCACTGCGCCACGGCATCAATGGCGCACCCGCACCTCAGTCTCAAGCCCCGACAACTTAGCCGACGCCAGTCGCACGCAGGCAGCGGCCGGGCGGTGCCCGACAGGGCGAGGTGGCGATGGCCGTTCCCACCCGCCGGCTAGGCGGGTGGGCGCATCGGTCTTCCTAAGCGGCCCCTACCGGGCAGCAGTGTCCGCCCGGTGCGGCAGCTTCCAGCCTGGGCGCACGAAATGGCACGTATAACCGTCGGGATAACGCTCCAGGTAGTCCTGGTGCTCAGGCTCGGCCTCCCAGAAGGGGCCCGCCGGCACCACCTCCGTAACGACCTTGCCCGGCCACAGCCCGGAGGCATCGACGTCGGCGATGGTGTCCTCCGCGATCGCTTTCTGGGCGTCTGATGTGTAGAAAATGGCCGACCGGTAGCTGGCCCCGATGTCGTTGCCCTGGCGGTTCTTCGTTGTCGGGTCGTGGATCTGGAAGAAGAACTCCAGGAGCTCCCGATAAGAGATGCGACCGGGGTCGAAAATAATCTCGATCGCCTCCGCGTGGCTGCCGTGCTTACGGTACGTGGCGTTCGGCACGTCCCCGCCCGTGTAGCCCACCCTGGTCGAGACGACTCCGGGGAGCTTGCGGATCAGGTCCTGCATGCCCCAGAAACAGCCTCCGGCCAGGATGGCCTTCTCTGTATTGCTTGTCATCAGTGTGAACCCTTCTCGGTGTAGTTGGTCTTGTCGTTTGTGTCGTCGAAGAGCCGGCGGTAGGCGCCATAGCCCTCGCGCTCGAGGTCGTCGACGGGGATGAAGCGCAGGGCGGCGGAGTTGATGCAGTAGCGCAACCCGCCGGCCTCGGGTGGGCCGTCCTCGAACACATGGCCCAGAT
Organism: Acidimicrobiales bacterium; assembly: GCA_030039575.1. Classification (GTDB taxonomy): domain Bacteria; phylum Actinomycetota; class Acidimicrobiia; order Acidimicrobiales; family Palsa-688; genus Fen-671. Next base: position 3,609 of record JASHVH010000259.1, read on the forward strand.
GGCTGTCCCCGTGCGCCGAACGGACTTCCGTCCGTACCATGCCATAGGTCCTGTCGGCCTTTTCGAGCACGTTCCCGGGCTCGACCGGGCATGTGAAGCTGGGCCAACCGCTATGGCTGTCGTACTTGTCCGTGGAAGCGAACAACGGCTCACCGGAAACGACGTCGACGTACAGCCCGGGCTCCTTGTTGTCCCAGAACTCGTTGGCGAACGCAGGCTCTGTGGCGTTCTGTTGCGTGATCCTGTACTGCTCGGGCGTCAGTCGGGCAACCTGCTCAGGATCCTTTTTGTAGTCCGACACGGGTTCTCCTTCCGGGTCGTGGGTCGGTTCGGACGGTGCTCTGCGACATCGGCGGTCGCCGGCGTGGGCCACACTGAACCAGGCTTAGTCGCTCTACCGTCCAGCCACCACCTCGTGGTGCAACCTGGGTAACAACCTGCCTCGGGGGAGTGTTCCCGAAAATTTTCGACGGCTGAGACCGGGTGCCTCGTGGGTCGATGCAGGGGAAAAGCCCTGGTCGCAGCGGCCGGAGGGGCTGGTCAGCCGCGTACCAGTGCTCCCAACTTCTCGGGGGTGTAGAGCACCCTCGTCTCGACCGGATGCCCGTCCAGGATGCCGAAGGGCGTCCCGTGCGGGTCTTGTTCCTGAAAGTCGCGGTCCACAGCTACCACCCACTCCCGGTAGCGCCCGTCCCGTACCCCGGCCTCGTAGTCCGGGCCGGCTAGGCCGGCCTGCCTGCCCAGTTCGATCAAGTCGGCAGCGGTGAAGCCGCCGCTGTTCTCCTCCGGTTGGTGGGCGAACAGCTCGCGTCGCAGCTGGTCGAACCGCCCTACCTCCGCCGCCAGGGCAAGGGCGTTGTCAGCCCGCACCGACTCCACACCGAGGAAGCACCTCATCCGGTACTCGATGGCCACTGCCCCGGCTGCTACCTCCCGGCGGAGCAGGTCTCCCGACACCTCCTCGAAGCGCCGGCAGTAAGGGCACTGAGGGTCCTCGAACAGGACGAGGCGGCGCCGAGCATTGTCGGCTCCGACCAACACCCCACCCTCGGGGGTGTGCCCGGAGGGTACAGCCATGGTTGCAGATGACTCCATATCGAACTCCGATCCTGGCGTGAAGCCTACGGTAAGGCTCATCAGTTGTTGATACCCACTGTGATGGTGGCGCGACATGAGCGGCCCTGTACCGCCACAATCCGTCCATAATCCGTCCACAGGCTCACAGACCGATCTTGTTGCGCTCGTCTGTGCGTTCCGTCGGACCGAAGTCGGCCGGTCCGTCGCGCTGCCCCTTCCGGTGCGGCGGCACGCTCCACCCACAGGGCCTCAATGTCAACTCAACTCGTAGAGCGGCTGTGTTGCGTGACCGTGCGTCTCCAGAGGAGTTGCGCGACGGTGTGGGCTCAGGCGTCGAACCGTTCATGCCAAGAAGCAGACAGTCTCGCGGCCCGCAATATGCGGCGGTTGCACCTTGCCGCGCACTATGCGCGGCCAATGCCGCATTTGCCCTAGACCTTTTCATCGTTGAGGTCGTCTTCGGGCCCAACCCTCGGCCCCTTCGCTGGCCAGGTGGCATTGGCCTTCGTCACCCGCTACGGCGTTGGGACCCACCGAGGCCGGTTCTAGGTTTGCGTCAGGCTGGGAACAGCGCACCGGTCCCCGCCCTGGTCCCGGCGGGAGCGTCGTCAGTCAGACGCCGGCGCCCTAAAACACGGCGCCGAGTCGTCCGTTGCGTCGCCCTAGGCGGCCGTTACAGCGCGGTAAGTGCTAGTTTTACGGTTCCCCCCCGTAGACTCGCGGCCCACCCGACTCGCACGTGGCGGGGCTGCGCGCGTTTTTTTTGCGCCTGTTCTTCGGCGGCGCGATTCACCCTGACCGGGTGAGGACAACGCCGAAGTGGAAGCGTACCTTCAGGTGGCCAGGACTCCGTAACGACGCTGACGACAGGCGATCCAGACGAAATGTCAAATCACGATTGTTGCAGACGCGGGTCACCTGGCCGGTCTTCGAGCGCTCTGGTCGACCATTTTCCAAGTAGGAGCCGAGGTCCGTCCGGGACCATCAGCCGGAGCAGAGAAAGTAGCTCGGTACAAGGGGCATTCTTCCCGAAATGAGTGCCAAAGGACGGGCCGTCCACATTGACATTTGCCAGGTGGTGCGTGTTTCCTTGGCAATCGTTTGGGCTAGCGACTTGTGGTTCTAGCCCATCGAAAGGACCACCATCCGAGACAAGGGCGAAACCTAGCGTCAACCACGCGTAGGTCGAAGTGGAGTTGAAGAGTTCGCCTCGGGTGGGCCGGAAATGGGAAAGCGCGTGATCCCGAGGAACGGCTGGAAGCGCAAGGCCGGTGCACTCGCAGGTGTGGCTGTTGTCGCAGGCATTTTTGTGGGGGGAAGTACTCCGCAGGGTACGACGATGGTGCCCATTGCGGCCCGCACCGTAGCGACAGCGCCAAATGGCGAAGGCTACTGGATGGTGACGTCCAACGGAAAGGTCTACGCCTTCGGTAGCGCGCAACTCTACGGCGACATGGCCGGCAAGCACCTGAACGGGCCGATTGTTGGCATTATCGCCGCCCCGGATAGTAAAGGGTACTGGCTCGTTAGCAAGGACGGCGGCATTTTCTCGTTCGGAAGCGCTCGCTTTCTCGGCAGCGAAGGTAACCGCGGAATAACCTCCGTCGTCGGCGTGGCCGCGCTTCCCGGTACTGCAGGAACATCTGCAGGGCCGATTGGGCCCGCGGGGCCGAGTGGGCCAACAGGTGCCACAGGCGCGACGGGTTCCCAGGGTGCGACCGGCGATGGAGGGTCCGCGGGCGACCAAGGGGCGACGGGCCCCCAAGGTGCCGTAGGTACTCAGGGCGTAACCGGTCCGCAGGGCGCCGACGGCTGGACAGGCCCTCAAGGCCCGACGGGTGCCGAGGGCTCGACAGGCGCCGCCGGGAGCAACGGAGCACAAGGCGCCCCGGGAGCTCAGGGCAGTCAGGGCGGCAGTGGCGTGGAAGGGCCGGCAGGGCCACAGGGGTCACAGGGTTTCCAGGGCAACGCCGGAATTCAGGGTGCGACGGGCGGGCAAGGAACGCAAGGCTTCCAGGGCTCGACCGGACCGACCGGGGCCACCGGCGACTCAGGGGCCCAGGGCACGCAGGGTTCGCAAGGGTCCCAGGGCACGCAGGGTTCGCAAGGGACCCAAG
>JASHVH010000260.1 GCA_030039575.1 Acidimicrobiales bacterium
GCCAGCGCCACTACGTCGCCGGGGGCCGCCTTGGAGAGCGCTTCGCTCAGCGTGCACTGGTGCGAGGTCTCTGTGGTCTGGGGACAACTGGCGGACGTCGTCGTCCGCCCGTGCGCGTAAGCGTACAGGGTCACCGGGGACGCCGAGGCCGGGGCCGACGGGGCCAAAAGGCTGAGGGCGGCGGCGCCGAGGACCAAGGCAGATCCACTGGCCACCACTCGATGCATCACAGTGGCCCATCATGCCAGGCTTCGAGGAGGAGCGGGCTTCTCCCGGGAGGAAGGCCGCGAGCAGGTGGCGGCGAACCATGCCGCGTCTTTTGAACATTTGACTGAAGGTGGTGTGGCCGGCTACTTGGGGGACTGGCTTCGGGTGCCCTATTCGGGGACGCACGAGGTGCAGTCTGGGTGCAAGCGGTCTAACTGGTCGCGGTAGTGGGCAAAAAGTTGAGCAAAGCGCAACCAGAACCTCTTATTGCACCCAGAGAGCGCGACCGCACCCAGACAGCGCCGCCGCAACCAACCGGCCCAGCCGCAACCAACCGGCCCAGCCGCACCTGAGACGGCGCAGCCGCACCGCAGACGGCGCAATGACACCCCGAATGTCCTGTGGGCACCATGACCGCCATCAAAGGTCTTACGCGGCCGGGGCAGAGGCCCGAGCGGGTGCGGCCGCGGCCGCCGGTTGAGCGGACGCCGCCTCGTCGGGGACGGGATGGGGCCGAGGCGAGAAGTGCGCCCGGCCGACGTAGGCGATCACCACCGACACGATCACGAGAGGCATGGTGTCGAGGCCGGCGGAACCCAGGATAATGGCGGTGATCAGCACGGACGACAGCGGCAAGCCCAGCATCGAGCACGTCATGGCGCCCATCCCCATTGCCAGCCCGGCTACCTCGGGGAGCCCGGGCAGGTGAGACATAAGGAGCCCGCCGGCGCCGCCTATGAACATGCCGGGGAAGGTCGGCCCCCCACGGAAGCCGCTCAGCGACGCCCCGTAGGCGAGGCTTTTGCACGCCACCAATAGAAGTAGCGCGCCGACCGAGAAGGTAGCGCTGCTGCTCACCAGTGTCGGTAGTCCCGATTGCCCGGAGAACAGTACCAGTGAGGACGGCTTCCCGGTCCCTTCGGCAAAGGCTACGGCCAGTGCCCCGACGGCTAAACCGACGAGCGGGGCCAGGACGGTGACCCGCCGTTCGACGTGAGGCTTCAGGTACAACGCCATCCAGCGGATGAGGCCGCCAAGGACGGTGGCCGCCACCCCTATGACGATCGCCCATCCGAACTCGGCGCCGTCGGGGTGACCGAAATGCGGTAGCCCCGGGAGGGTGAGGGCGAAGGTCCCGTGCCCGGTCCAGGAATCGAAGCCGATAAAGATCAAGTAGCCGATCCCGGAGGCCAAGAGCCCTGGCACCATAACCAACCCGAGAAGAGGGCCGCCCAACCCGGACGCCTCCATCAGCAGAAAGGCGCCGCTGAGCGGGGAGCCGAGCAGCGTGCTGATGGCGGCAAAACTCCCGGACGCCCCAAGGACCTGAGCGCTCTGCTGCGGCAGGTTGCGTTTCACGAGGCCCACCAGGGCGATGGCCAGCCCGCCGCCCATGGCGATGAGGGGTGCCTCGGGCCCGATGACGGCGCCGAGGGCGAGACCGGCTAAGGCGGCCAAGAAGACCCCGGGAAGTTGGGCTCTGGTCGGTGGCCCGTGCATGGCAAACCCGTCGGCCGGGGAGTGCCCGCCCCTTCCGGGCAGGTACTGGATGGCCATGCCCACCAGCACGCCGGCCAGTGCGACCGCTGGTAATGGCCACCAGACCGGTTCGCCGTGAAAACCGAGAGCCTTTGGCAGGTAGGCGGGGTCGAACACCCACTTCTGCAAGTCACTGCTCAGGTACAGGAACCAATACGCGCCCGCAGAGATCAGGACCCCGAGAACGCAAACAATAACCAGCAGGACAAGGTAGTTGCGGGACCGGAGCAGGGCGACGACGTCCACGCCGCCTGACGGGGGATCAGCCACTGTCTGAACGACCGCTGGGGAGTTTCACCGTCCAGGCGAGGACGGGCCGGGCCGGCTCACCGACCCATGGCGGCAATCAGACGGGCGGTCATCCGGTTCTGGTCGCTCGGGCTGTCGAGGGCGGCGTTTAGGTCGACCGCGGCGTTGATCAAAGACAGATGGGTGAAAGCTTGAGGGAAGTTACCCAGCTGCTCGCCGGTCGAGCCGATCTCTTCGGAGAACAGCCCGACGTGGTTGGCGTAGGTGAGCATCTTCTCGAACGTCAGCAGCGCGTCCTCCAGACGACCGGTCCTGGTCAGGGCTTGAACGTAAAAGAAGGTGCACAGCGAGAAAGTCCCCTCCGACCCTCTCAGGCCGTCGGGCGAGGCCTTGGGGTCATACCGGTAAACGAGGCTGTCGGAAACCAGCGTGCGGTCCATCGCCGACAACGTGGAGGTCCACTTGGCGTCGGTGGGCGTAATGAAGCCCACCACCGGCATGAGCAGGTTCGACGCGTCGAGCACGTCTCCCCCCTCGTATTGGACAAACGCTTTCATACTGGCGTTCCAGTCCTTTTCCATGATCGCCCGGTAGACGTCGTCGCGTGATGTGGTCCATTTGACTAGGTCCGCCGGCCGGGCGCGGTTTCTCGCTATCCGTATGGCGCGGTCGAACGCTACCCATGACATCAACCGGGCGTAGGTGAACGGCCGGCGGCCGCCCCTGGTCTCCCAGACCCCTTCGTCGGGCTGTTCCCAGTTGTCGCACAACCAGTCGATCATGCCAACCAGATCCCGCCACCCACGGTCGCCGACGATCGGGACCAGTTGGTCCAGCCCCCACATGCTGTCGATCGCCTCGCCATAAATGTCGAGCTGCAGCTGGTCTGCCGCCCCATTTCCGATGCGCACCGGCTTCGAGCCCATGTAGCCGTCGAGGTACTCGAGGCTTTCTTCCTTCAGATCTGAGCTCCCGTCGACGCGGTACATGATCGACAGCGGAGGGCCCTCCCGCCCGGCCCGCTCTTCGATGCGGTCCCGGATCCATGTCGACAGGTGAGCGGCCTCGTCGATGAAGCCCAGGTGCAACAAAGCGAAGGTAGAGAACGATGCGTCCCGGATCCACGTGTACCGGTAGTCCCAGTTGCGCTCTCCACCCACCTGTTCGGGCAGCCCCGTCGTCGGCGCCGCCACCATGGCTCCCGTCGGCGCGTAGGTCATGAGCTTCAGGGTGATGGCTGAGCGCTCGACTGCTTCGCGCCAGCGGCCCCGGTAACTGCCGCCGGCCAGCCAGTCCTGCCAATAGCGAGTCGTCTCCTCCAGGAGCTGGTTCAGTTCGGCGGCCTTGACTTCTCGCCGTCTAGTCAGTGGCCCAGACTCGAGAACCAAAGCACCGACGTCGCCGGCGCCGACGGCGAACCGCGCCCGGACTTCGTCTTTACGTGCCTCGAGGGGCCATGTGCTCAACAGGTGCAGTTCGGGATGTGCGCCTTCAAATACAGCGACGGTGCCGTCCACGCGGACCTTGACTGACCCCCGGGCGTAGTCGGGCCTTGCTTCCACCGATGCTTCCAGTTCGACCTTCCCGCGGATCCCTCGCACCATTCTGATCAGCCGATGGCGGTCGGTGACCTTGGTCGGGTTTTCGATGGGGAGGAAATCGAC
>JASHVH010000023.1 GCA_030039575.1 Acidimicrobiales bacterium
TGCGATTGATGGCAGGGGGCCGTCGTAACTGCGCTCATGAGGCGCCGTTGCTGCCGGGTTGGAGGTACGCCTGGATTATCGCCTTGGCGATCGGAGCGGCGATGGTGCCCCCCTGAAACTCGTCGGCACTTGGCTGGTTTTCGACCAGAACGGCGACCGCGATCTGCGGGTCGGGCACCGGGGCGAAAGCCGCGAACCAGGTCTCGATCGTTGGTCCTCCCGTCTGGGCTGTACCCGTTTTGCCCGCGACCTGGACGCCGGGGATACTGGCTGCGGTCCCAGTACCGTCAGGGCTGTTCACTACCGAAAGCATCAGGTTGGTGACTTTGCTTGCAGTGGCCGCGGAAGTGGCCCTGAGCCACTCTTTCGGCTTGTAAGCCTGCACGGTCTGGGCCTGTGAATTGGTCACCCGCTCTAGAAGGTGAGGCGTCATTATTACGCCGTGGTTAGCGATGGCACCCGCGTCCAGCGCGACGGTGAGAGGAGTGGCCTGTACGCTTTCTTGCCCTATGGCCGACTTTGCCAGCGCGGCGAGGTTCTGGTTGAACGAGGAGGCAGGCGGGAAATACGACTGGGCCACGCCCGGCAGGTCGAGCGGAGGGGTGCTGTCCCAACCAAACGACGTCGCTTCGTTGGCCATCCCCGTCGCCCCGACATCCAGGCCGAGTTGCGCGAACCCGGTATCGCACGAGACCGTAAAGAGGGCCAGAAGGTCCCCCCCGCACGCTTCGCCGCCGAAGTTGTGCAGCACTTGACCGGCCGTACCGGGCAGGACGAAACCCGAGACAATAGGGAAGTCGTGGTTAGCGGCTGAAGGTTTGTGGTCGTAAACGGCGGCGGCGGTCACCATCTTGAATACTGAGCCGGGAAAAAAGCGTTGCCGGTAAGAGGCGGCCAGCAGAGGGGCTCCTGGCGCCGTTTGCAAAGCGGCCCATGCGTTTTGCGCAACTGTCGGGTTGTGGCTCGCCAACGGGTTGGGGTTGTAGCTGGGGTTGGAGTACATCGCCAAGATGGCGCCCGTTTTGGGGTTGAGCGCCACCACCGCTCCGTCCCGTCCGGCGAGCTCGGTGGCAGCCAGCTTCTGGAGGCTGGCGAGGACGGTGATCTGCACATTGTCCGGGGCAGGCTGCGTCGTGAAGAACTTCTTCAACTGCTCCAAGTTGGAGGGCAACGTGATGGGCGTATTGGACTGGGTCAAAATGGAGTTGTACTCGCTCTCGAGCCCGTCGGTCCCGTAGTTCAAGGAGAAGTACCCAGTCAACTGGCCGAAAAGGGCTCCCTCTGGGTACTCCCGCAGGTATTTGTACTGGTCTTTGCTCGGTACCGACTGCGCGAGGGTAACGCCGTCCGCTGAGATAATTGCCCCGCGGGGCTCTTCGTACTCGGTAATAACGCCGCTCGTGTTGTGCGCGTTGCTCACGAGCGCGTTCGCGTCAAAGATCTGGAGATAGTTCAGCATCCCAAAGAGGGAGACGACGAGGACCACAGCCCCCACCCCTATAGCCCGGACGCGCCGGTTCATCCCGTTCACCGGCTCAAGCTCCCGGCGTCGGCGACCGCCCAACCGTTGACTTGGGCGGCCGGCGCTGTGGCCGTGTCCGCGAAGGCCTCCTCGGCTATGGCCTGTTCTGTCGCATTATCGTTCGAAATGCGCAACAAGATGGCCAGCAATATGTAATTGGAAACCAGTGATGAACCCCCGTACGAGACAAAGGGAAGGGTGATGCCTGTGATCGGTATGATCCGGGTTATGCCTCCCACCACCACGAACACCTGGACCGCCAGGAGTATTGAAAAGCCGGTGGCGAGGAGTTTGCTGAACGACCGTTGTGACCGTACGGCAACCCGGAGCCCTGAGCCTACCATCAGCAGGTACACGATCAGGAGCGCGGTGACCCCGATTAGGCCTATTTCCTCGCCGATGGCGGCGAATATGAAGTCGGTCGAGGCTTCGGGGATGACACCCGGGTTGCCTTGCCCCGGCCCCACGCCCCACAAACCACCGGTCGCCAATGCGAACCAGCCCTCGATTATCTGGTACCCCGACGTCGCAAAGTGAGACCAGGGGTCCAGCCACGCCTGGACCCTGGTCTGGGCATGGTGAATGTAATCGAGGGCGAAGAAGGCGCCGGCGGTGAACAGGCCCCCGCCGAGCACGAGGTAAGCCCACCTACCGGTGGCCACCCACAGCAGGCCAACGAACAGGGCGAAGAAGAGAAAAGAGGAACCGAGGTCGTTCTCCGCCAGGAGGATGAGCAAGGACACTCCCCACGCGGCCAGGAGCGGGGCCATGTACCTCGGTTCGAGCACCAGCCAGCGGCCGATCCGGCGGGTCCCGGTGGCTAAAAGGTCCGCCCGTTCCGCCAGTACTGAAGCGAAGAAAATAGCGAGGGCCAGTTTGGCGAACTCCTCGGGCTGGAAGTTCAAAGGGCCAAGATGGACCCATAGCCGGGCACCGTTCACGTCTTCGCCTATGTGGGGCACGAGCGGAAGGACCAGAAGCGCCACCCCGACGAACGCAAACGAGTACCGGTAACGCTCGAGGGTAACGGCGCGGGGGAAAAGAGCCAGAGTGGCTACGAACGCGATGACGGCGACTGCCGTCCAGGTGGCCTGGGCGGAGGCCTCGGCACTGTTCAGGCCGGCGATGAAGACGTAGCCGAAACCGTTCAGCAGTGCTGCCAACGGCAGCAGCACGGGGTCAGCTTGTGGCGCCAGCCGCCGAAGGGCCAGGTGGGCGACAAGCATCAGCCCGGCGACCAGGACGAGAAAAGGGATTATGTTGGCCGGCAACGAGCCGGCGGTCCCCAGGCTGGAGATGCTGTACAGTCCGCCCGTCAGCACGAGCACCAGGATGATCATCCCGAGCTCGCTGCGGCGGTGGGCCGGTCGCTGCCACGTGGTCGCCGTCATGCGGGAGTTTGGACCTTGTGGTGGACAGTAGTCGTGGGGCCGTGGGATGGCGCCCGCGGGTGGGTTGCCGGTGCTTTGTGGGCTGTTGTCG
>JASHVH010000261.1 GCA_030039575.1 Acidimicrobiales bacterium
GACATCGAGTCGGTGGTTGCCGTCCGTTTCCCCGGCTACCCCCTCGCAGTCGAGGAGACCACCGTAAGCGGCCCGGGTGCCGCCCTGGCCATCGTCGAAGGGCTGCGGCGCCTGGCCCGCCGGCCGGGTGTCGAAGTGGTCGTGCTGGCCCGGGGCGGCGGGGACCCGACGGCGCTGCTGCCCTGGAGCGACGAGGAACTCTGCCGGGCCGTGGCCGCTTGCCCCGTCCCCGTGGTGTCGGCCATCGGCCACGAGTCCGACCGCCCACTATGCGACGAGGTGGCTGACCTGCGCTGCGGCACGCCTTCGCTGGCGGCCCACGCGGTCGTGCCAGACCGCCGGCAACTGGAGGATGAGCTGGCGGGGTTGCGGGCGGTGGCGGCCGAATGGGCGTGGAGACGGGCTGGAGCGGGTCGGGACCGGTTGCAGCGCGCCGATGCCACCGGTTCCCTGGCGACCGGCCTCGAGCGAGCGGGGAGCCGGCTGCGCCATGCAGGCGAGCGCCTCCGTTGGGGCCACCCCGGGCCAGCGGCGCGGGCAGGCCGGCACCGGCTCGAATCGTGCGATTGGCAGAGGCCCATGGTGGCGCGGCTTGCTTTAGCCGAACAACGGCTCGACGGCCTGGCCCGTCATGCCCGTTCTCTTTCGCCGCAGCACATTCTCGAGAGAGGTTTCGCCGTCGTCCGCCTGCTTGACGGCACGGTCGTGCGCGACCCGGCCCAGGTCCAGGAGGGCGAAATGGTCGAACTGAGCGTGGCGCGCGGGCTCATCGCCGCCCGTGTCGAGCCGCCGGCCACCTTGTCAGCCCCTGGCGAACGAGCCTCTAGAAGCGGAGGGGAACGGTGAGCGACCGGGGCCCGTCAAGGGGTGAACCGTCTGGCGCGGGAGGTGATCGCCCCGGCCGCCCCGGTGAGCGGGCCGCGTTCAACCCCGAGCTCAGCGGCGTCGGTGGGCCGCTCGAGACGCTCACATTTGAAGAGCTGTTGGCTGCGCTCGAGCGAGTGGCCGCCCGCTTGGCCGGTGGTGAGCTGGGGATAGAGACGGCCGCGGACCTGTACGAACAAGCCGAGCTGCTGTACGAGGCGGCTGGAGAGCGGCTGGCGGCGGTCGAAGCTCGCATCGAGCGGCTCGGCCAGCTGGACGAGGAGTAGCCGGGCCAGTTTTCTTTTGGCGGGAGATGTCGGGCAGTCAGGCCGGTATTTCAGGCGGCCAATGCACAGTGAAGCACCGGGCGTCGAGCCGGCCGGGCGACCACCGGCGCCACTGGCCGTTCACCGCCCGGCGGGTGGCCTCGGTCCAACTGATCACATCCTGGCGGGAGGTCCGCCGGACCACCTGGACCAGCCCGCCTTCGTACACCTTGTAGCCGGCCCAGACCCCCGGGTAGTCCTTGGTGGAGCCGACTTCGGTTATGACCAACGGGCCGTAGCCGTAGCGCCGGTTACGGTGTCGATGGCCGAAAGTGACGAAGGTGGGCCGTTTCGCGCCCACCAGGGCGTCGAGGAACTGGCGGCCCTCGGCAAAGGGGAGCCCCGGCGGGTAGACGGTCCGGAACGGGTACCGCTCATATGGGTGGTGCATGCCCACCCACGCCGGGCCCGGTGACTCGCTCACCAAAGCGGCGATCTTCCGGCTCATTTCAGGCGACAGCTCGCCGCGGTGCAGACGGGGGTTGCCGCTCGCCGTGCTCATCAGCACCAGCCGCAGCCCGGGAACGTCCACCGCCCGGGGCTGCCACGGGACAGTAACCCCCAGCGTCCCGAGGATGGCCCTGACGTCGACGCCGAAGTTGTTGTCGTGGTTGCCGAGGATGGCTTCCACCGGTACCGGGCTGGCGGCCAGCAGGCGGCCGGCGTCGCGCACCTGGGCGGGCGACGTGGTGTTAGTCAGGTCCCCTTTGGCCACCAGGAGCTCCGCACCCCACCCGGCAGCCTCGCCGATGGCTGCCTGCAGCGCTCTTACCGGGTAGGCACCGTTTGGGGGTGCCCCGCTCGAGCCCTGGCCGTCGTTGCTCCCGTGGAGGACGCCGATGGCACAGGCCGGCCTTTCCTCGGCGTCGTGGATCCTCATCAACACGCCGAAGGCCAATTCCCCGATATGCACGTCGCTTACCGTGGCGAACTTGCACAGCAGGCGCCCACCAGGTGGGGTCAGCGTCTGGGCCCGGCCGGCCAAGAAGGAGGGGATCCCGGTGGCGCTGGCGACGATGTCGTACGTCGTGCTTGGCGCCAGCCCGTCGACCACGACCGCTCCCGGCCCTGCGGGCCAAGCCGGGTCTAGCCGCCGCCGGCCGGACATATAGGCCCGAGCCCAGCGGTGGCGGGCGCCGTTGCCGTCGGGACCGCCGACGCTCGCCATGACCCCGCCGTTGTCGAGCACCAACTCGGCCGGCGGCGAGGGTTCCGGGTGCACGACGACGTCACCGACCTCGATCCTCAGGCCTTGCGCCGGCGAAGCGGCCCACGTGAGCTGAACGGAGCAGTCGTCGACGGCGAACACCCGGACCGGCCACGCCCCGGTCCCTGGTCCGCTCAGGGCTCTACTGATCAACGGGCCTCATGAACTCGGCCTCGAGTTTATTGACCTGCGAACGCGGTGGCCGCGCCCCGTCTCGGGCGGTACCGCTCAAGCAGCACCCGGGTTGGGTGCCCCGAGGACCGGGCCGAGGCGGCCGGCGACGCGCCGCTGGAACGCCAGGTTAATGGCGAGACGTTCACGGGCCTGGAGGACCCGTCGCTCACCCAGCCCCAAGGGGTGCGCGTCCAGCCAGGCGAAGGCCCGATCGGCAAAGCCCTCCCCGGCCGAGACCAGGCCGGGCAGCGATTCGAGCACTCTGTGGAGGGACTTGGACGGCCAGCGCTCGATCATTTCGTCCCACCGTTGTTCGATCGCTTCCCACGCCACGGCGCTGCCTTCCCGCCGGGCCAGGATGCCCGCCACCAGGAATGGCGCGTCCTGCGACCTGACTTCGCCTGAGAAAGCCAATTCGATCGACCTTCGCAACAGGTCCGGCTGTGGAAAGCCCCCGAGGGCGTCCAGGTACCGGACCTCGTCCTGAGGAGTGCCGGCGTCTTTGTAGTGGGAGTAGAGGACATCCCATTCCTCGGGGCCGCCGCCGGCGGCGACCACCCGGGCCACTGCGGTGGCCAGGTCAGGAGGCAGCGGGGCCCGGCCGGCGTCGGCGTCAGCCAGCCGCTGGCGGGCGTCGGCCCTCACTTGGGAGTCGGCGCCGAACGTGCCCAGGAGCGTCACCAGCCTGGCCCGCAAGCGAGCCAGGCGGGGCGCCTCTTCACCGCCCGGCTGCCAACCGACAGCGTCAAAGACCCCGCTCGTCAGCCGCCTGGTGGTCTCCGCCACCGCCTGGAGCTCTCCCTCTGCGGCCACCAGGTCGAGCAACCCGAGCCCGTTCCCGATCCCCCACCAAACGTCCGGGTCCCGGTCGTCCGAGAGGAGCGACCAAAGCTCCAGGGGGGTGCCCAAAGGTAACAGCCCGGCTACGGCCTGGGACCAGGTGTCGTTGGCCAGGCGCAAGCGTTCCCTGCCGTCGAGCTGGCTCAGCGAGGCGAAGATCCGCTCACGCAGGTCGTCGGCGTAATAGACGCGGTAGAAACCCCAAGCACCCTCGTTGACCACGACCCAGGCGGGGTCGCCCTTCAGGGCGACCGTCGTGGAGGCTTCGTCGAGCAGGAGCTGCTCGTGCTCTATGGCCCCGTCCGTAGTGGCGTACCGGACGCTGATGGGGACCACCCAGCGTTGGTCGTTATCGGTGCTGCCGTCCAGCAAGAAACGTCGCTGGGAGATCTGGAGCCCGGTGCCGTCGGCAGTGAGCTCGGCCGACACGAGCGGGTGACCGGCCTGGTCCACCCAGGTGCCCATCGTCGCCTTGACCGGCTGGCCGGACGCTACTTCTAAGGCGTCCCACAGGTCGGTCGTGTCGGTGTTGGAGTAGCGATGTTTGTCCAGGTAGAAGTGGAGCCCTTTACGGAAGCTGTCCTCGCCCAGGTGACGTTCGATCATCCGCAGGACGGCCGCCCCTTTGTCGTAAGTGATGACGTCGAACATGTCCTGGACCTCGTCCGGCCGGCCCACGGGGAACTCGATGGCCCGGCTGGCGCGGAGGCTGTCGGTGGCCATGGCCGCGGCCTGGTCGATGCCGAAGGTGGACCAGATGTCCCAGCGGGGCTCGAAGGCGTCCGTGACGAGCAGTTCCATGTAGGTGGCGAACGCCTCGTTCAACCAGGTCCCGTCCCACCACCGCATGGTGACCAAGTCGCCGAACCACATATGGGCGGTTTCGTGCCCGATGACCGAGACCACTCGTTGGCGCTCGTCCTGCGAG
>JASHVH010000262.1 GCA_030039575.1 Acidimicrobiales bacterium
AGTGCCGGTACCTTGGCAGCGCCGCGCATTGGCCCCATACTGATGGCGGGTTCACCGACGAGCTAGCCTTACCGACGGCGCGGTTGGTACGCATCCCGGCGGGCGTCGAACTGCGTCGTGCGGCCCTGGTCGAGCCAACGGCTGTGGCCTGGCACGCGGTCAACCGTTCCGAGGCGGTGGGTGCGACTTTGTTCGACGCGAGTGTCCTGGTGGTGGGCGCGGGGCCGATCGGGCTGCTGACGACGGCGCTGGTGATCGACCGGGGCGCGCGTCACGTGGTGGTGACTGACCTCCACGACGGCCCCCTCAGCGTGGCAACCGGGCTCGGCGCCCACCGCGTGCTGACAGCAAAGGAACTGTCGTCAAACCAGGGCGTTCGGTTGGACGTCGACGTGGCCTTTGAGTCCTCGGGCTCGGTACCCGGGCTTGTCACCGCCGTGCAGCAGGTGCGGCGGGGCGGGACCGTCGTTGCCATCGGCCAGCTGCCAACGGGCGACCTGCCGGTACCGGCTGGCGCCATAGTGACGAACGAACTGACGGTGACCGGATCGCTGCGGGTGGACAGCGAACTTCGCCCGGCGCTCGATTTCCTGGCGGCTTGTGGGCGATCGATCGATTCGATCGTAAGCCACATCTACCCACTGGACGCAGCGACCGAGGCATTTGAAGTCGCTGCCGATGCGGCCCGCTCCGGCAAGGTCCTCTTGGACTTCTCGAGATAGCAAGCCCATGCCGGGTGGCGGCTCACTTAGCGTGTCACGTCGCCGCCAGTCGAATTGAGGTCGGCGCGTGTCGGCATACCTTCGATGTCACCGATGACGCTCACGACGGCGGCACCGCATTGATGGGCGAGCATCAGCGAGCCCGCAAGGTCCTGGCCTCGTAGCAATCCCGCCATCAGGCCGGCATTAAAAGCATCCCCTGCTCCGACGGGATCCAAGGGCTCCACCGAGATAGAGCTTCGAGCGACGACCGGAACGCGATCAGCCTTGGTGGCGCCGACTGCGAGGAGCGGGCCATCGCGCACGACGACGATGCGGGGTCCGAGGTCCAGGAGCGCGGCAACCGCATCCTGGGCTTGTTCTGCCCCGGTGAGCAACGCCGCTTCGTGCAAAGATGCGGTGACGATCGACGCCCTCGAGGCTAGGTCGAGCAGCGCCGGCCTAGCCTCCTCGACCGGCCAGAGGCGCCGGCGGTAATTGACGTCAACGAAGAGGTCAAGCTTCATGACGGGCGCGAGTTCCGCCACCCTGCGGGCTACGGCTGCACAGGACTCCGAAAGCGCTGGTGTCACACCCGAGAGGTGCACGATTGTGCCCGCCGGGAGGCCCTCGAGTGCGGCGACCACGTCGTCGGGGGCGAGGCGCGCCCCCGCGCAACCGGCCCGGCGGTAAATGACCTCGGGTGGCGGAAAGCGCCGAAGGTTACGGAAGAGCAGTGCCGTGGGCGCCTCCGGATCTCGGAGGAGATGATCGACTCTCACGCCTTCGGCGAGAAGGCGCCGGAGGATCGCCGACCCGAACGGGTCGTCCCCCACTCGGCCAACCATGCTCGTCCGGTGTCCCATCCGGGACACACCGACGGCAACGTTCACCTCGGCACCGACAACGTGCGTGGAGTATTTCGTCGCTTCGATGAGTGGCCCGCTCGAGGAGGCAACGAAGGCGACCAAAGGTTCTCCCACGGAAACGAGTTCTGGTGGCGGGCCGACGGTCGGCATTTAGGAACGGGCTTCGGACAGAGCTTTAACCAACAACACGGCTCTCGCCGCAGCCTGGACGGCATCCCCCCGAGCGACGAGCCACGACCCGACACCGACGGCCACACACCCAGATCCAAGGAACTGGCTGGCATTTGAGGCGTCGATGCCGCCGACCGCTATGAAGCGAACGTCGGGCAAAGGGTCCCGCAAGGCCACCAGAGTCCCGACGCCAAGTGACGAGGCCGGGAAAAGTTTGACTGCCGCGGCCCCGCCCCGCCAGGCCCTCACCACCTCGGACGCGGTGGCGGCACCCGGGATGAGCGGTGCGCCAGAGGCGCGACAAAACTGAAGGAGTTCGTCGTCGGTGTGCGGCGAGACCAGGAAGGACGCACCGGCATCGAGCGCCCGCCTTGCTGCCTCGGGGTCGAGGACCGTCCCCGCTCCGACTGTCAGTTCGTCCCCTCTCGACCTGAGCTCGGAGATCAGCCGCAGCACGTCGGGCGAGTCGACCGTCAGCTCCAACACTCGTATGCCGGCAGCCCGCACCGCATCCGCGATAGACAGCACCTGCTCGCTCGGCAGCCGCCGGAAAATGGCGATCACGGGGCACTCGGCGAGGCCCTCAGGCAGGACCGGTCGAGCGGGATGGGCTGCTCCCGGCGCGGACGCAACGCCCTCGCCCGAAGCGCCCGATGCCGTCACCGTCCCGCCATCCGCCTACAAGACCGCATCCAGCAACTTGCTCGGAAAATACATGTCATCCATAAGGCGGGGGCCCGTGCCCGTCCTCGCGACCACTAAGTCCAACGACGGCACGACCCAGCACCGGTTCCCCCGAAACCCCATCATCGCAAACGCGTCTGTCGGCAGCTCCGGCCACAGCGTTCCGCTGCTGTTCACCCAGAAACCATAGCCGTACTTCGGATTGAACGGCTGCGAAGGTCTAGTGGCCTTCTCAACCCAATCCTGGCTGACTATTTGCTGCCCGTTCCACACGCCTCCTCGAAGCAGCAAATAACCGCAGCGCGCCAGTTCCCGGGCAGACAGTACCAAACCGACTTGCGCTACTGTATGCGGACCAATCCACTTCCCCCCGCCTGACCGGCTCCAAGACACCGGGGGTATCCCAATGGGCCCAAACAGCCGCTCATTCAAGAACGTGTCGAGTTCACTACCTGTTACATGTGCAAACACAAGCGACAAATGCGAAAACCCAGGGTCCGAGTATTCCCACCGGCTCCCCGGGTCAGCGACAAGCTGTCCGGCGTCGCAACCCCAACGGTTTGGCACTCTGCCTAGCACGTGCTCAAATAGACCGTCCCCTAGCCGCGTTGGGGTCCCGGCGGCGTAGCCCCACGGGGCCGCTTGGTCCGCGGGGTTGGCCACCTGGCCATAATCATGACCGATGAACCCACCCGTCATGGACAGCAGCTGTCCCACCGTCACCCGTGCCTTGCGCTCGTCCGTTAACGGGTAACCTTCCGGAATGAATTCATAGGCAGGGCTATCAAGATTGAGGCGCTCCGCGAATATGGGATCGTTCAAAATAATACCGAACGCTAAACTGGTGAACGACTTGGTGGCCGACCAAACGTCGAACCGTGATGAGTCGACTAAGTTGGTCCGGAACTCAGCAGCCAGAACACCGTTGCGTACGATTGATACGCACCATGTGTCCGTGACGAATTCACGTTCTTGCTGGGTCGCGGCAAGAGCCAACACGGTCGGGTCCAACTTCGCCAGTTCGCGAACCTCCTCGTCTGACGCCGCGTAGCGCCAGCCACCGTCAGCCTCTGGAGGAGGAAAATAGTGTTCAGCACCGTTCACAGGAAGACACCTGGCTTCACTGGCCACAACCCACACCTCCCATAACCTGCCTCACTCTCCAGTGGGCCGCGTATTGGGTCAACTGTCCTGAGCCATCGACCACATCGCCCACTGCGTAGTACGGAGGTGACGCGGCTGGCCCAGGACGGTGACAATAGCCTGCGCAACATCCTCAGCCTGGAGCACCTCCTTCAACGAAGGATCTCCCTCGGTGCGCCCGGCCCCGATGGCGAACTCCGTGGCCACGCTGGCCGGGCAAATGGTGGACACCCGGATGTTCTTGGCCCTCAGCTCCCGATCGATCGAGCCGGCGAACCCGACCTGGGCGAACTTTGTACCGGCATAGACCGCCTCGAACGATGCGCCTCGCAGTCCCGCCACTGACGAGACAATCACCAGGTCGCCGCCTCCTCCCGCCAGCAGTACCGGAACCGCGGCACGCACACCCCAGACCGTCCCGGCGAAGTTGACGTCCATGATCTCCGCACATTCAGCATCCGAGTAGTCCAGGACGCTCCCGTAGCGGCCAATTCCGGCATTGGCGACAAACGCATCAAGCTTGCCGAAGCGGTCCACGGCCGTCTGTACCAGCCTGCGAGAGTCCTCTGGACGTCGGACGTCCATCTCGACGACTTCGGTCTGCTCGCCTCCCAGGCTTGCCGCGAGATCTTCCAATCGCTTGAGGCGGCGCGCCCCAAGGACAACCCGCGCACCCACCGCCACAAGTTCCTTCGCGGTTGCAGCCCCGATCCCTGAGCTGGCCCCAGTTATGGCCACCACGCGGTCAAGTTCTCTAATCATCGTCACTCCTGTGCCTGAATTACCCTACCCCGTAACCGTTGACATGACGACCTTTTATGGCTTGGAGGCTGACTTCTTCATGTGGGGGCCGCCATTCTTCGCCCCGAGCCGTCCCGGGAGCCATTGTCCGTCCGAACGGATCTTGCGCAAATCCACGCTTTCGTCGGCGAGTTGAGCAGGGTCGACCACATGGCGAGCCTCGATAAGTCTTCTGGTCGCACTCACGTCCCGTGGTCGATTGATCCCGACCACCGCGCTAATTACCCCGGCGTGTACGTAAAACGCAGTGAAGGACCGGGTCGTCGGGTCGCCTCTGAAGACGAGCTTATCTTGCGGCTGGTTACAGCCGGACATCTGCACGTTCAGGTCATATTGGTCCGACCAAAACCACGGGACTTCTCTGTGCCCGTCCCGGGCACCCAGCATCGAGCGAGCCGCCGCGGTGCCCTGGTCCTGCGCGTTCTGCCAGTGTTCCAGGCGGAGCCGACAGCCGAGGAACGGGTTTGGGTGGTTTGCCACGTCCCCTGCCGCGTAGATTCCCCCGACCGAGGTCTCACAGAACTCGTTGACGACAATCCCGTTCGCTACCTCGACTCCGGCGCCTTCCGCCAGTTCCACTGCAGGGACAATGCCGATGCCGACGACCACGAGGTCGGCGTCGACCCGTTCTCCGCCCGTGGTCACCACGTGCGTCACCCTGGAGCTTCCACCTATGCGTGCCAGTGAGGTGTTCGTCTTGACGCAGGTCCCGTGCTCGACGTGGTACCGCTGAAGGACGGCGCCAAGTTCGCGTCCGAGGGCTCTCCACAGGAGCACGTCGTCGGCTTCCAGCAGGGTCACTGCACAGCCCAACGAGGCGGCGCTCGCCGCCACCTCGGTCCCGATGAAGCCACCTCCGACCACGACAACTGACCGGCCGGGACCGAGGCGTTCTCGGATGGCGAGCGCGTCGTCCAGCGTCCGTAGGTGCACGACGCCATCGAGTTCGGTCCCCGGAAGCGCCAGGCGTCGCGGACGTCCGCCGGTGCACAGGAGCACCTTGTCCGCTCGAACCCGGTCGCCATCGGCCAGCTCGAGCTCACGAGACGCCCGGTCAATGCGGACCACTGTCGAAGACAGTCGGAGGGTTACATGTTGTTTGTCCCACTCAGCCTCCGACTGGACCTGGATCCGCACCGGGTCACTGGTCCCCAGAAGAAGCTCCTTCGAGAGCGGCGGTCGCTCGTAGGGAAGGTGCGGCTCGGCGCCGATGAGGTGGATCTCCCCGTTGAACCCCTCTTCGCGAAGCGTGCGCGCCGCGCAGGCACCCGCCAGGTTCGCACCCACGATCGCGATGAGGTCAGCCATCAAGTTCCCGTTCGCTCGCCAGTTTGGTGCCCCACGTCGGTGGTAGACCGATGAGCGACAGGCGAAATTGTCTTATCCATTATGGCCGTTTGGAGCCCCCGCGAGGCATGGCTATCGAGGGGCCGGAGTGAGCTTGATCATCCGGCCACCGATCAGCCACTCCGCTACGTAAAGGTTCCCGTCCGTGTCGACAGTGAGGCCGTGGGGGCTGTTGAAGCGGCCCTGATGGAGGTGCGGCATGCGAACCGGGTGCTGGAGTTCGTCGACGCCGTTCGGCCATCCGGGCTGCTTCCACGCCTCGCCGTTCTCGCCCAGGTAGCAGACGAGCTGGTCCTCGAGATCGAGGATGGCGAGGCGAGCACGAAGCTCAGCCACGACCAACTTCTCTCCGTACGACGCAAACGCGCTCGGGCTGTTCAAGAACGGCTCGCCGACCACGCGAAGGAACGACCCATCGAGCCGGTAAACCTGCACCCGGCCGTTTTCACGGTCGGCCACCCAAAGTTCGCTCTCGGCCCGCCGACGGTCGATAAAAACGGCGTGTGGGCATTTGAAACGCCCAGCTCCCTCCTCGCCGCTCAGGCTGGAAATGTAGGTCCCGTCGTGGCGGTAACGGTGCACGAGGCTCTCGCCATAGCCGTCGGCGACCCAGATGTCCCCGCTCCCGCCGTGGCGCACTTCGTCGACAGCGACCGAGGTGGGGGCGAACCGCCCGTTCTCGTATGCGGTATGCGGGGGTCGGGCGAGACGTCCTGCCTCTAGGCCAGCCAGGTCGAACTTCATAACTTGGCCCTGTTCGACGGCAACATCGGGCTCGTAGGCACCATTTGGCGCTTTGCGCATTTTCGACCCTGGATCGGCTATCCAGAGATATTCCCTGCCGCCCTCCTCGACCACGGTAATACCGTGCCCTTCTTTGAGGCTTGTTGGCCAGGACCGGAGGAACTGTCCTTTGCTATCGAAGGCAACGACGTCGGGCCGCTCCGGATGAAAGCCGACGATCTCGCCGGCACGGGTTACCGCCAGGCCGTGGTGGGCCCAGCCTATGCTCGCCTGCTCCGGAGCCGGGAGCTCGGCCCAGTCTTCCAGCCAGTCGTAGATTTGGCCGTCTTCTCCGACCTTGGCGCTCATGGTCCTCAGCTCGCGACGCCAACGAGCCCGTGAGGATCGAGGACGAACTTCTTTGCCGCCCCTTGGTCGAAGTCCTGGTACCCGCGTGGTGCCTCACTGAGCGGGATGATTTCGACGTTCACGGCCTTGGCGATCTGAACTTTGTCGTGGAGGATCGCTACCATGAGCTGGCGGTTGTAGCGCATTACCGGGCATTGGCCGGTGATGAACGCATGGGACTTGGCCCATCCCAGCCCAATGCGGACGCTCAGGTTGCCGAGCTTGGCGGCCTCGTCGACGGCACCGGGGTCTCCGGTGACGTACAGGCCGGGGATGCCGATCGCTCCACCCGCCCGGGTCACCTCCATCAGTGAGTTGAGCACCGCGGCGGGGACCTCGCGCGTTGAGTCCTCGCCGTGACCACGGGCTTCGAAGCCGACGCAATCTACGGCGGAGTCGACCTCAGGGACACCGACGATGGCCTCGATCTGCTCGGCCACTGGTGCCTCGGCGATATCGATCGTCTCGCACCCGAAACTGCGGGCCTGGGCCAAGCGCTCGGCAATCCGGTCCCCCACGATGACCACCGCCGCGCCCAGCAAGTGGCACGATGCGGCACAAGCCAGGCCTACCGGCCCAGCACCGGCAACATAGACAACCGACCCGGGGCCCACACCTGAGCTCACCGCACCGTGGAAGCCGGTCGGGAAGATATCCGACAGGCACGTGAGGTCTTTGATTTTCTCCATCGCTTGGTCTCTGTCCGGG
>JASHVH010000263.1 GCA_030039575.1 Acidimicrobiales bacterium
CTCGGGGACGAGCAGTTCGCGCTGAGCGACGACTGGGCCGCGAGCGGGCATATAGCACTGGTGGGTATGGGCGTAGAGCCCGGCTTGGCCGATGTTTTCGCCCGTTACGCCGCCGACCACCTTTTTAGCCGGCTCGACGAAGTGGGCGTGCGGGATGGTGCCAACCTGGTGGTAGCGGGTTACGATTTCGCCCCGACATTTTCCATCTGGACCACCATCGAAGAGTGCCTCAACCCGCCGGTGATCTACGAGAAGGGCCGGGGCTGGTACACGACCGAACCGTTCAGCGAACCGGAGATCTTCGACTTCCCGGAGGGCATCGGGCCTGCCGAATGCGTCAACGTCGAGCACGAAGAGGTCTTGCTTATCCCGCGATGGCTGGACGTGGGACGGGTGACGTTCAAGTACGGTTTGGGCCGGGATTTCATTGACATATTGAAAACGTTGCACAAGTTGGGCCTGGACCGCACGAACAAAGTACGGGTCGGCGACGTCGACGTGAGCCCACGCGACGTGGTGGTCGCCTGCTTGCCGGACCCGGCCACGCTCGGGGACCGAATGACGGGTAAGACGTGCGCCGGCGTCTGGGCGCGAGGTACTGGCCAGGACGGCCAACCGCGCTCCACTTACCTTTACCACGTGGTCGACAACGAGTGGTCTATGCGGGAGTACGGATCGCAAGCGGTCGTCTGGCAGACGGCGGTCAACCCCGTCATCGCCCTCGAGCTCATCAACGACGGGAGGTGGAGCGGGAGTGGGGTTTTCGGCCCGGAAGCCTTCGACGCCGGGCCGTTCCTGGACCTTCTCGGCGGTGCCTACGGGTCACCCTGGGCGCAGCGCGAAGTGGCGGGTTAGGTCCAGTCCGGGCCACCGGGGCCACGTTGCGCACGGGGCCCGTGGAGCCGGGCGAACCGGGAGCGCGGGGGCCGGCCGCGAGGCCGGCGGACCTCCACGAGGCCCGCCCGTGACCTGTTATCTTTCGGGGAAGCCAGGAAATCCGTGCTTCCGGGCGGGTTACGGACCAACCGCTCCAGGGGCTCGGCTTCTCGTCAGGGAAAGAGGTCGGCATGGGTGCCTCTGGGTGCGCTGCCGCCAACCAGTTGCGCTTCTGGGAAAAAAATCGCCGATAACGCAACCAGAACTGTTTCCTGCACCCGGAACGGCTGCTTGTTGGCCGCTACCCCACCCCGGGTTAGAGCCGGCGGATCCACCCGGGAGCCGATGACGTCAAGGCCGCGGCCGTCGTAGTGTTCGTAAAGTGAGCCTCGACGGAGGGACCACGCTGACCATCGCGAGGTTGCGCCAGGCCCGGGACCGGGCACAGGCCGTGGCCTACGCCTATCAGAACGGTTGGCTTAGGGGTTTATCGGGCCCCAGTGCCGACGTGGAGCCTGTCAGCGAGAAGTGTAAATACCGGGCGTGGTACCCCTTGGCCCCGATAGCCAACGCGAGCTGGCTGCGGGGGTCTTGGCCGGACCGGAGGCGGTCGAGGGCGTAACGGAAGTCGTAACGCGGTTCCCAGCCCAGCTCGCGGCGCGCCCGGGCGTTCACGTAGACGCGGTCGATAGTGGGCAGCATGGACCAGCCCCGCTCGGCATGAACCTCGTCGTAGTCAGGGTAAGGGCGCCGCAGGAGCGCCGGAGCATCGGTGGCGAGCAGGGCGGTGTCGTCGCGGCTGAAGGGGGTGGTGGCGCTGATTATGTAGCGGCCAAAACCGATTTCCACCGCCTTTCGCACCGCCAACTGGTGGGCGGTGACGACTTCGCCGTGCGAAGTCAGTTCTCTGACCAACGCCTCCCCCAGGTGCCCCGAGCTCCCGGTCACGAGCACCCTCATGGTCCACGTTTTACCAAGGCCGGCCTAGGCCGGCGCACAACCACAGCGGGGCCAGCTGGACAACCGGCTAGCGCAGACCGAGGTTGGTCCGGCCGTCGAGCAGCTCACGAGCCATGTCGAGATGGCCCGAGTGCGCCGCCGTTTCCTCGATCATGTGCAGCACCACCCAGCGCACGGAGCTGATTTCTTCGCCCCGGTGCCGGCCTCGGGGCCGGGCCGACATCGGAGTGTCAGCCAGCACCTCGTTGGAACGCCGGCACTGGTCTCGGTAGTACGCCACCGCCTCCGACCCCGGCCAGTCGGTGACAAATGGCGCCTCCGGGTCGTGCGGCGGCCGCCCTTCGTCCCACGGCAGGTCGACTTCGGACCCCGTCACCACCACCTGGAACCAGTGCCGTTCGGCGTCGCCAAGGTGCTGGACCAGGCCGGCCGGCGTCCACCCTGACGGCACCGTCGACGTGTGCCACGCCTGCTCGTCAAGGCCGTCGACGATGGAGAGCACCGACGCACGCTGGTAATCGAGGAAGCGCAAAAGGTCGTCGGTCTCGTCCTCCGCTGGTTCGGTCATGGCTCGATCATGTCAGGGGCACTGGCGGTCAGACGGGGACCGGCTCGCCCCCTACAGACCGCCGCAGTGCGGCATGCAGGGTGTCAGGGGTGAGCACGCCGAGGTACCTGTCATGGTCGAAAACGGGCACCCACGCTGCATCCTGCTGCAGCATCTCGGCGAAAGCGGCCTTGAGGGACGAGTCGAGCGAGACGCCGGCCCCGACGGGCCGCATGTAGCGCTCGACGGTGCTGCTGCCGTTGTCGCTGGGTGCGCTCGCCACCTGGCCCGGTTCCACCCAGCCCAGGAGGCGCCCGTCTTCGCTTGCGACGGCCGCCCAGTGGTCTCCGGACGCCTCCACCGCGACCAGGGCCTGGGCGACGGTCGTCTTGGGGCTGACAACCGGCGGGGCGTAGAGGTCGCCGACCTCGATGGGGGTGACCGCCAACCGGCGTAGCCCCCTGTCGGCCCCGATGAAGTCCGCCACGAACGAAGTAGCCGGACGACCGAGGACTTGGGCCGGGGTGTCGTACTGCTGCAGGCGGCCTCCTTGGCTGATCACGGCGATGCGGTTCCCCATCACGACGGCCTCGTCGACGTCGTGGGTGACGAACATTACGGTCTTGTGCAGCCGCTCCTGAAGGGCAAGGAACTCCTGTTGCAGCCGGGCCCGGGCGATCGGGTCAAGGGCACCGAACGGCTCGTCCATCAACAGGACGGGCGGGTCCCCGGCCAGCGCCCGGGCGACGCCGACGCGCTGGGCCTGGCCGCCCGAGAGCTCGTTCGGGTAGCGGCCAGCGAACTCCGCCGGGTTCAGGCCGACGAGGTCCAACATGTCGTTCACGCGGGCGTGCACCCGGGCCTTGTCCCAGCCGAGAAGACGGGGCACGGACGCCACGTTGTCCGCCACTTTCAAATGAGGGAAAAGGCCGGCCTGCTGGATGACATAGCCGGTCCGCCGGCGCAGTTCGACACGATCGACCTTGGCCACGTCCTGGCCGCCGACCAGGACCCGTCCCGAGGAGGGCTCCACCATCCGGTTGACCATCCGGAGGATGGTGGTCTTGCCGCCTCCCGACGGGCCCACCAGGACGGACAGTTCTCCCTCATCGACGTCGAGGCTGAAGTTCTCGACGGCGTTCTTCGCGTCGTTTTCGTAGTGCTTGGACACGGCCTCGAAGCTGATCATGACTGTCATAAGCGGCCCCTAAAGAGGCTTCGGGAACTACGTGAGAGAGGCGGCGGCGGCTCGCTCCTGTCATCATTACAAATGTTGTGCAAGATAGGCACGTTTCCGCACCTTCTGGAGCGAGCCGCAGTCGCCTCTCCTTCACTTTGTTCCCGAAACATCTATAATTTCAGCTCCGGGCGGCCGCCTGCCGCCACATCAAACCGGTCCCCCGTTGCCGGGCAGCCCGCGTGGTCCGTCGCGTCCCCTCCGGGGTGACGGCTCGGGCCGCGCCCGCCAGCAGGAGGTCTACCAGTAGAGCCAAGACGGCCACCATCAAGGCACCACTGAACGTTTCTGCATTGTTCCTCGTGTCCAGCCCGGCAAAAATGTTAAAGCCGAGGTCGGCGACGCCGACATAGGCGGCAAGGGTGGCCGTGGCCACGACCTCGACCGATGCCGTCCGCACCCCGGCCATCACCACCGGTAACGCCAACGGAATTTCGACCTGGCGGAGCACCTGGCGGGGGGTCATGCCCATGGCCACCGCGGCCGACCGGACCGCGGGGTCAACGTCACGTACACCCACGTAAGCGTTGGTCAGGATCGGGGGCACGGCCAGGGCGAACATCGTTATGGCCGCTGCTACGAACCCACCTTGCTGGAGCCTGACGATACCCGGTTGGATGGCGATGAGCGTCACGAGGGCGAACGACGGGATGGCGCGGGCGGCATTGGCCGAGTTCAATACCACGAAACTCCCCCGCCCGGTGTGGCCCAAAAACGCCCCCAGACCCACACCCGCGAGGACGGCGGCCACCACCGCCACGGCTGAAAGCTCGATCTGGCGGCCCAGTTGAGCCAAGAACCCGTTGGTCCCGGTCCAGTTGGAACTGGTGGTGAGGAACTGGGCGACCTGGGAGAAGAAGTTCACGTGTGGCCCACTAGCTCGCCAGCCTGCGCCTTCGTACCCACGGCAGGCTGATGCGCTGTATACCCACGATAAGGGCGTCGGCCACCCCGGCCAGGAGGACGGACAATACGAGGCCAACAAAGATGGGTGTGTTGAAGTCCTCGCTGAAACCCTGGATGATCAGCTGGCCGAGGCCCCCCTGTCCTATAAACGCTGTTACAGTTACCAACCCGATCGTGGTCACGGTGGCGACGCGCACGCCGGCCAATATGGCGGGCAAAGCGAGCGGCAGTTGTACCTTCATCAGTTCCTGCAGTGGCGTGTAACCCATCCCCTGGGCCGCGTCCTGAGCGTCGGCGGGCACGGACTCGAGCCCGGCGATGGTGTTGCGCAGGAGGATCAAAAGGGTGTAACCCACCAGGGCCACTTCGGCGGTCGTGATCGAGAAGAACCCCGTGAGCGGGGCGAAAAGCGACAACAACGCCACCGAGGGGATGACGTAAATGAGGCCGGTCACGCCGATAAGGGGTGGGCGGGCCACAGGCATTTTCCAGGCGAAAATCCCGAGCGGGACAGCGATCGCAAGACCGATGGCCACTGCGATCACTGTCAGCTCGATGTGCTGGAGGAGAAGCGACACGATCATCGAACGTTCAGAGGAGACCCAGCTCCACTGGACGATCGGCCCTGCCGAAGCAACGACCCCCATTGCACCCCCAATTACTAAGTGAGGCCCTCGCTCTTCAACCAGTTCGAGGCGACAGTGGCGGGGACTTGATGGTCCACGTTGACGTCGATGTTCAAGTGTTCCAGCTCCTCGGTCGTGAGCTTGGCGTCCATCGTGTTCAACGCCTTGGCGACGCCGGCAGTGTCAACGGACTTACGGATTATCGGGATCAGATGGTCTGCCGGCTGCAGGTGCTTGTTGTCTATCAGTTGGACGAAGCCGTTGCTCAAGATGGTCCCGTCGCTCGAGAAGAACTCCGCCACCTGCACCCTGCCCGCCGTCAGGTAGGCGGCCAGCGTGGGTTCGGACTCGATGCCCGAGAACGACTTGAACTCGAGGCCGTACACCCTCTTCAGGCCGATAAGGCAATAGGCGTACGTCGGGCATTCGGTCGGGGCACCCAGTATGAGCTTCGACGCCACTGGCTTCAGGCTGGACAGCGTCGTCAGGTGGTACTCGGCGGCGGTTTTCTTGGTTACCGCGAAGACATTGACGTCGACGGCCGGAGCGGGGTTGAGCACGGTTGCACCCTGAGCGGCCAGCGCTTGCTTCAAGGCGGGGAGGTCGGTCGAGAGCTGAGTGGCTTGAGCCGTGTCTTGTGGCTTCAGGTAGACCAGCAGGCTCCCCGCGTACTCGGGGTACAGGTCGAGGGCACCGTGGGCTAGTGCCGGTTCCACCTCTTCACGGGTGCCGAGGTTGGCGCGGAGGTCGGTCTTGTAACCGGCGTGCTGGAGCACGTCGGAATAGAGGGTGGCGACGATCACTTGCTCGGTGAAATTGGTCGACCCGATGACAATCGTCGGGGTCGAGCCTGATGCGTGAGTGGCAGCGGCCGTTGACGCAGAAAGTGACGACGCGGACGCGGCGGGGACGCCACAAAACGCTCCAACGGTCATAAGAGCAATAGTGGCCATTAGCATTTTCGGACGGGACACGTGAACCTCCTGTTTTTTCTAAACGTTTGCCGGTCTTACAATTCGGTCAAGTTTTTGGTGGGCTCCTGGTGAGAGGCCACCTGAAGATGGTCGGAAAGCCGTGGGACTCGGCGGAGGTGCGCATGAGTTGCCGTCTTGGGCGCCGAGCGGCCAGGCGGGACACTAAGACCGCCTTCGGCGCCAGGACAACAGGTCACTTGCATTTCGAGAGCCTACCCCCCTATAACGAACTGTCGGCCGGCAATTGTACGGCCCCTTCACAGTCATCGGGCCGCGTGCCGGGCCGGGATCCCCCGGGACAGCCGGCTCGGGCAGGGCCCGGCTGGCTCCCGGCCGCACTAACCGCTGCAGCCCACGCTCTCGAGGGTCAGGTGGGCGCCCGGGGCCGACACCTTGACCGGGCCGATGCCGGGGGCGAAGTACGTGGTCGACGTGAGTAGCTGGGAGAACGTCGAGGAGAGCAGCGGCCATGTTTTGTTCAGGATGGCGGGGCCGTTCAAAGGCTTTACCGTGACGACGGAGGTCACCACGCCGACGGGCCCCGCGTATGTGCCCCCCGGGGTACTGATAGAGCCGACCGCGGGGGCCAAGGAAGCCTTGAGGGTGAACTGCAGGGTCAACGACTTGCCATTGGCCGCCAATTCGGCGAGGGCAGCCGCCGCCTGGCCCCCGCCCCCCGCCAGCGTGACCGTGAGGGCCCTGGTGGCCGTCTGCCCGCCCCGCAGCTGGCCAGGCGAGGGGTAAACCTCGCTGCCACCGAAGGTGACCGTGTAGCCGCCGGCCGACCCGGAGAACCCGGGCGGCAGGCCCACGGAGCCGTTGTCGAAGATCTCCCAGGTGCTGTTGGCGGTCACGGAGTGCACCTTGCCGGCCGCCCCCGCGCTCGTGACGATGCGGTAGTGCAAAAGGGTGCCCGAGGCCGTCTGCGACTTGCTCAAGAGCGTCATCGTCTCCTTGGCGCTCGTTACGCCTACCGTCTTGACGGCTGTTGTCTCGACGGTGCACGAGCGACCCGCCTGAGTGTTGACGTACGTAAGCCACGAGCCGCCGGCGGCGTAGGCGGGGCTAGCCGTGGCCGCGCCGACCAGGGCCAGGCAAAAGACGGCGGCCGCCGCCCCCATCGCCGTTAGGCCCTGCGCTCGCCGCCGTCCGGCCGGGGGGCGGTGCAGCGAGGGATGATGGAGGGCCCGTCCCGGGTGGGCCTGGGCAGGACCGGGACCGGCAGAAGAGGCAGTGGTCATAGCAGGTCCACCTTTCTGAGAGGTTTGCAGTTTTGCACGACAGCGCAGATCTTCCAGTCGCCGTGGTGAGGAGCTTCGCCGCGCGTCACAAAATAGTCTCGAGCGGTGCTGTTGCAGATGATGAGCTCGGCATGAGCCAGCGGCTCGGCATAGCGGCGTCCCTCCTCGGCGACCCGGGGCGGGCTGCTTTTCGACGAGCCGGTCGAGGGCCTCGGCCCGGAAGGTACCCGCTGGGTACGGCGCTTCCTCGGGGGCCTGGCGGCCGGGGGCCGGACCGTGTTTGCTTCGGCGCTCACCGCCGCCGGCGCCAGCGTCTGCGACGGTGACGACGGGCCGTTGACCGTAGAGGGGCTGACTGCCCCGCAGATCGGCGACCTGGGGCCCGCCATCGGCTCCGGGCCCACGAACTGACGCCCGTGACCGCGTCTTTGGAGGACGCGTTCATGGAACTGGCCCGGGATGAGGTGGAGTACCGCCCTTATCC
>JASHVH010000264.1 GCA_030039575.1 Acidimicrobiales bacterium
CGACGAAAAGATTTTGGTTGGCCAGTGACGCGAGGACCGCTTCGGCGTCGCTCCGGCCGCTGACGGCGCCGCAGAGCTCCGGCGTGAGGTGCCCCAAAACGGAGGTCTGCAGCAAGAACTTCACCACATCGGGAGGTTGGCGCAGGAGCATTTCATTTTCTATGTACTCGGCCACGGGGCCAAAAGCTCCGGAGAACCGGCCCACAATCTCGGTGAAGTCGTCGTGGTCCCGTAATGCCAACGCGGCCAGGTGGATGCCTGCGGCCCAGCCTTCACTGCGTTCTGCCAGCGTCTCGAGTTCGCTGAGGGGTATGAACTTACGAGCCACCAGGGCCACTAGAGCAGTGCATTCGTCGAGCGTAAAGCGGAGGTCATTGGCGCCGATCAGGGCCGCCTCCCCCGTCCGCACGAGCCGTTGTAGATGGAAGGCCGGTTCTCGCCGGCCGGCAATGACGAGGCGGAAATGAGACGGGAGCCGGCGCGCCAAACGGGCGACGGACTTGATCACGTTGTCGTCTGTGACCAAGTGAAAGTCGTCGACAACCAGCACATGGGGCTGGCCATGCGTGGCCTCGTAAAAAATCCGGTCGCCGGACGCGTCGCCCGCGTGCTGACCCCAACATTCCAGCGCCGCTTCGTTACTCGTGCCGCCGAAGTTGATGGCGGCGGCCACGCTCCGCCAGAACTGTACGGGTTCGTTGTCGGGTTCCTCGACCGACAGCCATGCCACCGTCCCATCGACGTAACTGTGGGCCCAATCCGACAGCAGCACGCTCTTGCCGGCGCCGGGCGGGCCGGTGACCAGCGTCAGAGGGTGCTGGGTGGTGGCCATCGACAAGAGCCAATCGAGGCGGTCTCGCCGCGCCCATTGACGCGACAACGCGGGAGGGGCGAACTTGGCCGGGGTACCGGCGGTGTCACCGGGCCAGACGGGGACCTCCTGGAGGGCGCTCATCTTGGCCCCGCCGGCCGGGAGCGTGGGGTTCCTGCCCGGCCCTTCCTGGCCGGTTCGGTGACAACGGCGAACTGCACCGCCCGACTTGCCCGAATTGTCGCTTTGCTCGACGGTCCGGCGAAAT
Organism: Acidimicrobiales bacterium; assembly: GCA_030039575.1. GTDB lineage: Bacteria > Actinomycetota > Acidimicrobiia > Acidimicrobiales > Palsa-688 > Fen-671. Next base: position 1,080 of record JASHVH010000264.1, read on the forward strand.
CTCCCCGGCACCACCAAAGCAGCCAGGCCACGGCGCCCAGAGCGGGCAGGACCAGCGGCCAGATCATGGATAACGCCATTGCTACCTCCAGATTCCCTGAGAGCGCCGGACTTCCTGAGGGTGACAGTAAGTGCCCGGGAGGCGAGTTGTCGTCACCCCGGACAGGGTGATCGGTTGACCGATGCACTGGCCTTCGGTCGAGAGCTCGCAGCGCTTGTCAATCGACAGACCTCACTTCGAGCAGCTCCAGGCCCAGCGCCCTGACGCGGTCGAGTGTCCCGTGAAGGGCGGCCTGGTCGGCAAGTTCGGCGCGAAGCGTGGTGCTGCCGCCGCCAACGACGACGTCGAAGTCCTCGAAGGCATCGACGATGGCAGGCACAGCTTCGCCTGCGAACGTGATCTCGTATGTCCTGGTAGTCATGTGGCGTTCATCGACCTGTGATGCGATGGGAGCCCATACCGTTCTCAGGTTGCTCGTTGCCTGACGCCGTGTCATCACCCTGAACAGGGTGAGATTGGGCGGAGGCCGGCCATCACGAGGGGCTCCCCGGTTACCACCTGCACAGGGTGACGGCGGAGCGCCCAGCCCGCAGCCATAGTTGTGGCAGTGTGTCGTTTTCGGTGCCTCTCGGGGCGACGCAGGGCCCGGTGCGGGCGGGCAGGCCAGTTTGCCGCTCGCGACCGGGCGTCAGTAGCGTGGCTGCCGTCGACTCGGTGCCGCCCGTGGGACCCGTAACGCCAGATCCCGGCCCAACGATCCAGAAGGGGACACGACATGGCAACACAGCCCGGCCAAGACCGCATCATCGGGGTCGACATCGGCGGCACCGGCATCAAGGGCGCGCTCGTTGACTTAAAGGAGGGGAAGCTGGCCGCCTCCAGGGTCCGCTTGAGCACGCCCCACCCCGCGACGCCGTCGGCGGTGGCGAAGACTGTGGCGGAAGTCCTCGGGCAAATTGACGCAGAGGGGCCGGTCGGCCTTACCCTCCCGGCGGTGGTGCGGGGCGGCACGGTCGAGACCGCCTCGAACATCGACCACGAGTGGATCGGTACCGACGCCGTGGATCTTTTTTCGAGGACGACCGGGCGACTGGTCGCCGTTGTAAACGATGCCGACGCCGCCGGTCTGGCGGAGGTCCACTTCGGCGCCGGCCGGAGCGTCAGCGGCGTGATCGCCCTGATAACACTGGGCACCGGGATCGGGAGCGCGGTGGTGGTCGACGGGACGCTGGTGCCCAACACCGAACTGGGTCACCTGCCGTTGCACCACGGGGACGCCGAGGACTGGGCGGCGGAGTCCATCCGCGAACACGACGACCTCTCGTGGAAAGAGTACGCCCGCCGTCTTCAGGCCTATCTCGAGTTGGTCCAGCGCTTGCTGTGGCCTCAACTGATCATTATCGGCGGTGGGGTGAGCGCCAGCGCCCACAAGTACTTGCCGAAAATTGAGCTTCGGACGCCGGTCGTCCCCGCCCAGCTGCTGAACGACGCCGGCATCATCGGGGCCGCCATGTTCGCGGCGAGCGTCGAGTTCGCCACCAAGGCCTGAACGGCGACCCAGACGGGCCAAAGTCAGTCACCGCGACAGGACATCGCCCACATCAGGGTGGGGAAGGAGAACATGTGAAGCCCACGGAAATCCTCCACGAGCGAGGCCAGAGCCTCTGGCTCGACAACATCACCCGTGCCTTGCTCGATGACGGCACCATCCAGAGGTACATCAACTCGTACTCGGTGACCGGGCTGACGTCCAACCCGTCCATCTTCGACAAGGCCATTGGGTCGGGCTACTACGACGACGCCATAAGGGAAAAGGCCGGCCAGGGCCTTTCGGACGAGGAGCTGTTCTTCGAGCTGGCCATCGAGGACCTCCGGCGCGCCGCCGACCTTTTCCTGCCTATCCACGAGCGGACCGACCGGGTCGACGGCTGGGTGTCGCTCGAGGTCTCCCCCAAGTTGGCCTACGACACCGCCAAGACCGTTGAGGCGGCCAAGTCCCTCCACGAACGGGCGGGCCGGACCAACCTGTTCATCAAGATCCCCGGGACGACTCAGGGGTTGCCGGCTATAACGGAAGCGATCGCCGCCGGGGTGCCAGTGAACGTGACCTTGCTGTTCTCCGCCGACCAATACGTGGCCGCGGCCGAGGCATATATGAGCGGCGTGGAGCGGCGTATCGCCGACGGCCTCGACCCGGCTGTTGGTTCCGTCGCCTCGGTGTTCATGTCGAGGTGGGACGTGGCGGTGGCCAAGCGGGTCCCACCCGACCTGCAGGACAGGCTGGGGTTGGCGGTAGGACTCGACGTTTACCGCGCCTATCGCCGGCTCATGAGCTCCGAGCGCTTCCAACGGCTCGAGAACAGTGGCGCCCGCACGCAACGCCTGCTGTGGGCCAGCACCAGCACGAAGGACCCTAATGCGCCCGATACGTTGTACGTGCACGGCTTGGCCGCCCCATTCACCATTAACACCATGCCCAACGAAACCCTCGAGGCCTTTTACGACCACGGCCAGGTCGACGACCCCCTCCCCGATAATGGTGGCGATGCCG
>JASHVH010000265.1 GCA_030039575.1 Acidimicrobiales bacterium
TGACCTCCCCAGAGGGGGCCGACGCCCCCCCACCGTCCAGCGCTTCGACGGTGAAGTAGTACTCGGTGCCGTTGGTGAGTTGGCCCACCGTGCAGCTGGTGGCGCTGAGGCCGGCGGTGCAGGCCGGGGCGGCCGAGAAGTCCTCGCCCCCCGGGCTGGTGGCGGCGAACGCCTCATAGGAGGTGGCCCCGTTCACCGCCCCCCACGACAGGCCCACCTGGGCGTCGCCGGCGATGGCCGAGACCCCGCCCGGCACCCCGGGGACAGGTGGCTCGGGGGTGGCGCTCACCTCCCCAGAGGGGGCCGACGCCCCCCCACCGTCCAGCGCTTCGACGGTGAAGTAGTACTCGGTGCCGTTGGTGAGTTGGCCCACCGTGCAGCTGGTGGCGCTGAGGCCGGCGGTGCAGGCCGGGGCGGCCGAGTAGTCCTCGCCCCCAGGGCTGGTGGCGGCGAACGCCTCATAAGAGGTGGCCCCGCTCACCGCCCGCCACGCCAGTTGCACCTGGCTGTCCCTGGCCGTGACCGAGACCCCCTGGGGGGCCGAGGGGGCCGGCGGCTCGGGCGTGGCGCTTACCTCCGCCGACGGCGCCGAGGTGCCCCCGCCACCGAGGGCCTCGACGGTGAAGTAGTACTGCGTGCCGTTGGCCAGCTGGCCCACCGTGCAGCTGGTGGCGCCGAGGGCGGCGGTGCAGGCCGGGGCTCCCGAATAGTCCTCGCCCCCCGGGCTGGAGGCGGCGAACACCTGGTAGGAGGCGGCCCCGGTCACCGGCGCCCACGAGACGCTCGCCTGGGCGTCGCCGGCAGTGGCCGAGACCCCGCCGGGTGAGACCGGGGCGGCCTCGATGGCGATGCCGAAGGGGTACTGGAGCCCCGTGCCGGTGCCGGACACGGTCGCCACCGGCGTCGGCGCGCCGGTCGTGAGCTGGCTGGGGGCGAACTCGACCAGCGAGTTGTTGCCAGAGTTGGAGACCCACAGGTCGCCCGAGGGGTCAAAGGCGAGGCCTAAGGGGCCGTCCAGGCTGTTGTCCGCCGAGGAGATGGTCGCGGCTGGCGTGAGGGCGCCCCCCTGCGCCAGCTGGGCCGGGGTGTACTCGACCAGCGTGTTGCTGTTGTAGTTGGAGACCCAGAGGTCGCCCGAGGGGTCGAAGGCGATGCCGTAGGTATAGCTATAGCTGTTGACCGCCGACGAGATGGTCACGGCCGGCGTGAGGGCGCCCCCCTGCGCCAGCTGGGCCGGGGTGTACTCGAACAGCGTGTTATTGGTATTCGCCACCCACAGGTCGCCGGAGGGGTCAAAGGCGATCGCGTACTGGAAAATCGCGTACGGCAAACCTTCGCCCGGCATGGACAGGGTAACGACAGGGGCGGGCGAGCCACTTTGTGTGAACTGGCTGGGGCTGTACTCGATCACCGTGTGGTTGTTCCCGTTCGAGACCCACAGGTCGCCCGAGGGGTCAAAGGCGATACCGAGTGGCGCGTCCAGGCTGCCCGCCGTCGAGGTAAGGACGACGTTGGGCGTGGGCGACCCCGTCCCGAGCTGGCCCGGGCTGTACTCGGCCAGGCTGTTGTTCTCCGAGTTGGGCACCCACAGGTCCCCTGAGGGGTCGAAGGCGACAGAGAAGGGCAAGTAAATGCTCGAGCTGGCCGAGATGGTGACCGCCGGCGTGGGCGAGCCGGTGCCGGACAGGTCACCCGGGGTGTACTCGACCAGGGAGCCATTGTCGTTGTTTGCCACCCACAGGTCGCCCGCCGAGTCGAAGGCGAGGCCGGTAGGCCCGTCCAGGCTGGCCCCGGTGGCCGAGATGGTGACCGCCGGGGTGGGCGAGCCGGTGACGGACAGGTCACCCGGGGTGTACTCGACGAGCGTGTTGTCGTACACGTTCGACACCCACAGGTCACCTCCGGGGTCGAACGCCAGGGCGGCCGGCCCGTCCAGGCTGCCGCCCGTGGCGGAAATGGTGACGGCGGGCGTCGGGGACCCGGTCGTGGTCAGCTCACCCGGGGTGTACTCGACCAGGGAGCCATTGCGGTTGTTTGCCACCCATAGGTCGCCCGCCGAGTCGAAGGCGAGGGAAGTGGGCCCGTCCAGGCTGTCATTGGCGGACGCTATGGTGACGGCCGGGTCGGGCGAACCGCCGGTGGCCAATTGGCTGGCGGTGTACTCGACCAAAGTGTCGTCGAAGATGTTGGCTACCCAGAGATCGCCGGCCGAGTCGAAGACGGGCTCCCACGGGGAGGACGGCGCCGCCGGGCTGATGGTCGCCGTAGGGGCGACGTCGCCGTTGGCGGTGGTCGGGAACGACAACACGTTGTTGCCGAAGTAATTAGCCACGTAGACAGCCGCGGCTACCGGCGTCGCGCCGGCGGCTTGTGGCCCGACGACGCCGGTGACCCCGGCAACAAGGGCGATCACGCCCACGATGGCGGCCAGGAAAGCGCGGGCCCTTTGTGGCCAGCCTCCTTTTCCTGGTCGCGACAGGCTACTTCGCTTCGTCCTCAACGGTGCTCCCTTCTCGTAGCTGTACCACCCGCCACGCTCATGGTGCGCTCCCCCGGGTGAAATGACCAGGGAAAACCCGGAACAACGACCCGAAATTTGGAAATTTCGGGTAAATTTCGGGGTGGGTGCCAGGCAATTTCGTGAGACCGGTATTGGCGGCAGTTGACCAGACGGCCCGAGTGGCGCCCGCTACGCTCTCAGGTCGGTCTTGCCTTACCGTTTTCGGAGGACGCCCTGGCTTTTTTCCCGCAACGGCGACGACGCCTAAACGACGAAAACTAATAATCGCGGCCCGGCCCAAAAGGGCCTGGAGTGGCCCTGGTATCCTCGATAATCCGGATGACTGCCCCGGCATTGCTGTGCCGGGGTCAGCCTCCGCCTTCCCGTGTGGGCCCGACGAGGGGTGGTTGCCGCTCGGGCCCAGGGAAAAACATTATCGCCGGCACCGGCCTGCAGCTGAAGTCGATCAACGCCCCACGTTCCCAAACAAGGA
>JASHVH010000266.1 GCA_030039575.1 Acidimicrobiales bacterium
CGTCGGTGACGGCGTGGTAAATCAGCAACCCAAGACCGGGGTAATTGAAAACGACCTCGGTGACTATGTTCCCACCGATCACGACGCCTAGCGCCAGGGCGAGGCCCGACAACTGCGGGAGGACGGCGTTGCGGTATGCGTACCTGCGCACCAGGCGTTGCGATGCCCCTAGGGAGCGGAGGTACCTGGCGTAGTCCGTCTCGAGTTCGTATATCACCAGGTTCCGCATCCCGATGGCCCAACCTCCGAAGCTCACCAGGAAGACCGTTAGGAAGGGCAGGAACCAGTGCTGGACCAAGCTCCACACAAACGACCAGCTGGCGTTGGGCAGCATCCCCTCGGCGTACGCGCCTCCGATCGGGAACCAGTGCCGCGAATCGCCCAGGTAGTAGAGCAGGAGCAGGGCCAGCCACGCGTAGGGCGTCGCCTGAAAGATATAGCCCACCGGCAGGACGGTATTGTCGAGCGCTTTACGCCTGGCTGCCATCGCTCCCAAGCGGTTGCCGAGGACGTAGCTAAGGGTGATGGCAGGCACGAGGAGGGCCAGGGTGTACGGGATGGCGGACGCGATCACGTGTGTCACCGGCTCGGGGAAATCGTAGTAACTAACCCCGAAGTTCCCGTGGATGACGCCGTCCCAGAAATTCAGGTACTGCCGCCAGACCGGCACGTTGAGACCGAAAGCCTTGGTGAACAGCTTGTTCATCGCCTCCCAGGCCCCGGCCGACTCGAGGGAGAACTTCGACAGGTAGTTCTGGACGGGGTTGCCCGGCATCAGGCGGGGGATGCCCCAGTCGACCGTGGTACCCACGAAGAAGGCCAAAATATAGGTCAAAATCTTCCTCGTGAAGTAACGCCTCACCTGTGCCTCTCTTTACGTCCGGAACTTATGCCGGGGAACGCGTCCGTACGCCCACGGGCCCACCGCCCCGAGGGAGCAGTGGGCCCGATGGCCACTTCTAAGAGCTGCTTCTAAGAGCTGCGGAGACAGCCTACGCAGCCGGCTTGAGCTGGGCGAGCCCGAGGATGGTTGTCATGGCACCCAGGTAACCATGCCACATGACGGGCGTGTACTCGTCGCTGGGGTTGGTGCTGGACGGGTAGTTCGTCCATTGGGTCGTGTTGCCCTGGAACCAGGCGCCGTTGTACCACAGCGGGATCTCGGGCAGGGTCTGGAGGAAGCGGGTCTCGATTTGGCCGTAGAGGCTATCGAGCTTGGCAGTGTCCGTGGGGACCGTGCTGCCCGCTTCTTCCACTAGTTGCCAAGCGGTCGGGTCAGAATAGCGCTCCCAGTTGAGCTGGGCCTCCTGCTTGGGGAGGATGGGCAGGTTGTACACCCGCTCGAAGTAGGCCCACGGCGACGAGTCGAGCTGAGCATTGTTGTCGAGCGCCATGTCATAGGTGCCGTCGATCATGTCGCTCTCACGCGAAGCGTACTGGGGGTAGATCGCGCTCACGTGGATGCCTATAGCGTTCAGATCGGAGGCGATCGAGTCGATGCCGGCCATCCAGTCGGTCCAACCCTCGGGCACTTCGATAGTCAGTTTCTGGCCCTTGTAGCCAGAGGCCTTAAGGTATTTCTTGGCCAATGTCGGGTTGTAACTGAAGCCGTACTTGCTGACCGCACTTTGGTCGATGAAGGAGTCAAGGTTGGGCAGCAGCCCCGTGGGGTTAGCCGTCTGGACCATGCCCGTGTACACGTTGGTGGCGATCTTCTCAAGGTTGACGCCGTAGGCCACCGCTTTGCGGAAATTGACGTTGTTCATAGGCGCCTTCGAGGTGTTCATCTCGAGCCAAACCGTATTGGCGGAGAGCATGTACGGCTTGGTCGGGAAATAGGTCTTGATGCTGTAACCGCTGTTGCCGCCCAGCGCCCCGTTGACGAGGGCTGAAACACCGGGGAGGAAGTTGTTGTCCCAGTCGACCTGGTCAGCTATGACGGACGAAAGCTCCTGGTTGTTCGTGCTGTTTTCCTCGTCGCAGAGGTACTTGAACTTGAAGGACAGGCCTAGTTGTGCGGTGCCCCACCAGTGAGGGTTGAGGCTGTAACACGCTTGAGTCGACGTCGTGGCGTCGAGCAGCATCGGGCCGGTGGCGACCGGCGTCAAGTTCGCTGTGGTCATCTGGTTGGTCGCCGACAGCTTGGACCAGACTGAGGCCGGGAGGACCGGTGCGTTCCAGAGGTAGTCCTGCCACGAGTTGTACGCAGGGGCGCTGGTGAAATTGACCGTGACCGTGTTCCCGCTGGCGGTGACGCTCTTGACCGTGCTGACATTGGCGTTCCAGGGATCGGCCGAATTGGTCTTGGCCATGTCGATCGAGAACGCCACGTCGTTACCGGTGAGGGTACCCTCGACGGTCCCGCCCGGGCTGCTGACCCAGTCGACGCCGCTGCGGACGTGGATCGTGTACGTGTCCCCGCTCCAACTGCCGCTCGTGGCCAACCAGGGGATGTACTTGTTATGGATGGGGTCATAGAGGAACAGCGGCTCGTACAGTAAGCCGGCCGTCCCCGTGTAAAGGCTGCCCAAATCGTTCGGGTTGAAGTTATTGGGCGAGTTGCCAGCCGTGCCGCTCGTATAAAGAGTCTCGTTGCGGGGGAAGCTGGTCGTGTTGGCGGCTCTGGTGGCAGCAGCAGCTGTGCCGGCCCCAGCGGCGCTCACGAGCGGAGCCACCAGGGCAGCCGCCGTAAGGGCAGTACCCAGACGGGCAACTGCCTTGCTTTTGCTAATGACCATCGTTGTACCTGCTCCTTGTCTCGTGCACTGGCCCAAAAGGAACCCCGGCACCTAGCCCTCCCGGGCCGGCGGGCTCTCTCGCTCCAGTCGGAATATGTGTCGGATCCGGGAGGCGGGAACCTGGCCTGTCGCGAGGAGCAGCACTGGGCGACGAAAAACGGGGGCGCAAACCGCGGGCATGACGACCTTGGCGCCCGTTCCTGTCAACCCTGTGCCGCCGACCCGACGCCGGCAGCCGAGCCCGGTGGGGATCCCCACTGAGGCCTGTTTGCCACCCCTACAGCCCAACGCTGCTCCCTCGTTGCAGTTGGATACTTACCCGGTTCAGTCCCGGGCACTCAAAGGATAAGCACGCCAGGTGAACCGGTCAAGCCAGCACGGCTACCAGTGCCAAAAAATAAGGACAAAGAAAAGACGCGGACGAATTTGGCGCAACGTTGAGAGGCCGAAATGAAGACCGTGGCGCCTTCCCGGCGCCGTATTACCCGCTGTGTCCGGCGGTTTACCCGCTCTGCTCGGCGGTTGACGCCACCACATGCTGGGTGCGCCGGCGACCGCGTGAGGCAGAAGCGCCCGGCGGGGGTGCCGTGCTGGCCCTGGCGACGAGCCTTGGTGGTTCCACCGCGTAGGGCGGCATCGGCTCGTCCTCGATCAGCGAGATAAGGGCGCGAGCGGCCTGGGCCCCGTAACCCACGACATCCCGGGCGCACGCGGTAAGCGAAGGGCGGACCACACCGCAAATGAGAGAGTCGTCGAAGGACGCGATCGAGAGCTCGCCGGGCACGTCCGTGCCCATTTCCTGAGCCGCGCTTAGCCCGGCCACGGCCATCAAGTCGCTGTCGTACACGATGGCGGTCGGGGGCGCGGAGCCGAGGAGCAACTGCCGGGTGGCCTCCACCGCCGCCGCGCTCGAATAGTCAGTCGTCACCACGTTCCCGCTCGCCCCCGCCCCCGCCAACGCCCCGGCGAACACTTCGGTCCTGAGCTGCGTATGGGCGAACTCGGGAGACCCCGCCACGCGGTCGATGCGGCGGTGGCCCAGCCTGACCAGGTGTTGCACGATCTGGCTGACGCCATTGGCGTCGCCACCGGGGAAAAACGGGACGGAACCCGTGGGGCCGGGCCCTCCCACTATGACTGCGGGCAAGCCGAGCTCCTCGACCAAGGGCACTCTGGGGTCTTCCACGCGCAGGTCTACCAGGAGAGCGCCGTCGACCCGTCGCTCCGCCCACCAGCGCCGCAGGGCGACGGTCTCGGCCTCGACGTCCTCGACGATCTGAAGCATCAGGGCCACCTGTCGGGAGGACAGCTCGGCCTCGATGCCGGAGATCAGCTCGGCGAAGAACGGCTCATAGGCCAGCGTCCTCGCCGGCCTGGCCAGCGCCAGGCCGCAGGCCCCGGAGCGGGCGGCCGACAGGGCCCGGGCAGCCCGGTTGGGGTGCCAGCCAACTTCCTCAGCGATGGCAAGAATGCGCCGTCGGGTCGGCTCCGAGACCCCGGGGCGGCCGTTGAGGGCATAGGACACCGAGCCCTTGGAGACACCGGCCCTCTGAGCAATGTCCGCGATAGTGGGCCTCCGGGGGCCCGGCTCTTGCCGTCGTACCACGGGCGACTCGCTCCTCCGTCCTCGCTGCGCACTACCCGGAGGCAGTGCGGGGTTACTGCTACTGCAGGCACTCTGGACCAAGGGCCCGAGCGAACTGCAGCTCGCCCCGACCTTACCCAGAGGCTGGGCGCCAAGACTATCAACGGCTTCATCACGACGCTGCCAGCCGGTGGGCAAGGCCGGCGCCTGCCTTCGCCCGGCGCTCGCCTCGGCCACACGGGACGGCTAGGCCCGGGCCTCGGTCACGCGAGCCGGAAGACGACCTTAGGCAGGCGATAGGCGAAATCGGCGGCCAACTCGGCGGCATCCTCGCGCTCGAGGCGGTGCTCCGCCACCAGCCGGGCCAAGAAACTGCAATGCGCTCTGCGGGCCAGGTCGTGCCGGGCGGGGATCGAGCAGTAAGCGCGAGTGTCGTCCACGAAGCCGGCCGATTTGCCGAAGCCCGCACTTTCCGTGACCGCCGCCCAGAACCGCGCCATCGCGTCCGGGGAGTCGAGGAACCACCATGGCGCTCCTAACCAGAGCCCAGGATAGTAACTGGCCATCGGGGCCAGCTCTCGCGAGAAGGTCGTCTCGTCGACGGTAAAGGCGACAGCCCTGAAGGTCCGGGCCGAGCCGAACCGGGTGAGGAGGCGGTGCAAAGAGGTCGTGAACGACGTCGGCAACGGGAAGTCAGCCCCAAGGTCGGGGCCGAAACGGGCCAGCGCGTCGGTGTCATGGCCCCGAAAGACGCCGGGGTGGATCTGCATGACGAGCCCGTCGTCTGCCGACATCCGGGCCATCTCCATGAGCATGTGGGAACTGAAAGCGGCTTCGTCCGCCGCGTCGTACCCACCCAGGCGGAGGCGGTCGTAAAGCCGCGCTGCCTCCCATCCCGAGAGCTCGAGAGCGTCGGCCGAGAGGTGGCCGTGGTCCGTGGCTGTTGCCCCGAGGTCCTTGAAGGCCGCTCGTCTCGACTCCAGGGCCCGGACATAACCGCGATAATTGCCGGTGCCGACACCCGAAACTGCCTCCAGTTGGTCGAGCAGATCGCCCCACATGCTCGTCCGGGAGGGGTCGGTCAGGAAGTCGGGCCGGAACGTCGGGATCACCCTGCCTTCCCATGAGGGGTCCTCGCGCAGCTTGACGTGGGCGGCGAGGTCGTCCACGGGAGAGTCCGTAGTGGCCAGGACTTCCAGGCCGAAGCGGCGGTAAAGGGCGCGCGGCCGGAACTCCGGTGCCGCCAGGCGCTCGGTTATGTGGTCGTACGTCTCGTCGGCGGTCTCCTCCCGCAAGGGACGGTCGATCCCGAACAGGTGCGAAAGCTCGTCTTCGAGCCACAGCCTCATCACTGTGCCCCGGAAGGCCGGCCAGTTACGGCACAACTGCCTCCAGACTTCCCGTGGACCGGTCACCGGCCGTGGCTCCGCCCGACTTGGCTCGGCCCGGGCAGGCACGCCCAGATCCGCCAGCGGCACACCGTGGGCGTGGAGCAGGCGGAGCACGTAGTGGTCGGG
>JASHVH010000267.1 GCA_030039575.1 Acidimicrobiales bacterium
AGGAGGCTAGGCGCTGCCACCAGCAACTTGCCCTGGAGGCTCCCGCTTGTGTCGTCCATGTCTTCCATCTTTCCCGCGCCAGGCTACTAACCATGCCCACCGCCTTGTCTACGTGGCGCAGGCCTAAGAGGTGAACGAGTACCGGTCGGAGGGTGCGACCTTGCTTAGCCCGGCCGGGCCTTTCACCACGAGGTCCACCGTGCCGGCCGGGTGCGGCGGTGCCAGAGCCCTTAGTTCAGTGCGGGACACCACGCTCACGCGCGCCGCCGGCACCTGGCCGAAATAGACCGCGCCGGCTCCGCCCATGTTCTCCCCTCGTAGCGTGACCCAGTTGCCGCCGGCCACCGGCCCACTGTCCGGGGTGACCCGCCCTACGACCGGCACAACTGCGGCGGAGGCGGCCGACGGCTGGCCCGGGGCGGACTTGTCGGGCCCCAAGACAGCCGGCGGGGCTGTCGGGGCCGGGGCCGTGGCTCCGGGCGCCGTAGCCACCGATGATGCCGCCGGCGACTTGGACGACCCGCCGGCGAACCCGCCGTTCGCAGGGAGGAACACCGCCTTTGGAGGGACGGCTCGTAGAGCCGACGGGCCGGGCCGCGACCCGTGGGTTCCGGCTGTGCCAGTCGTGCCGGCTGTGCCGATCGTGCCGGCTGCTGTGTGGGTAGCGCCGGGGCCCGGTCCATGGGCCAGCGAAGGGACGAATATGCCCAGTGCGATGAGGACGGCGGCCACGACTGTGAGCCGGGGCGCCCACGTCCTCCACTTGCTCTCCGGCCTGTTCCCCTCCGGCGAGGGGCCGGGCCCGTTCCCCTCGGTCTCGTCAACGCGCAGGCTGGTTTCCAGTTTGTCCCGCACCTCGGCCGAAAGCGGTCTGGAGGCCGTCCCGGCCGCCGCTTCCTGCAGGGCCGCTGCCTCCAGGGCCACTTTCAGCCGGGAACGCAGGACAGCGGGTAGCGGGCGGGGCCGGTCGGCCCCGGCGAGAAGCTCTTCTGGGTAATCGTTTGTAGGGTTGCCGTCAGGCACCTTGACCTCCCAACTCCCGGCGCAGGCCGTCGCGGCCCCTTTGCAGGAGGGACTGGACCTGCACCCGGCTCCGGTTGACCTGGCCGGCGATGTCGATGACCGACATATCCTCCAGGTACTTGAGCACGAGGACTTGGCGCTGCAGGGCGGGCAGGCGGCCAAGAGCCCTCACGACCTCGTCTTGGCGTTCGAGGATGCCGTCGCCCGGGGCGGTACGACCGGGCCCGTTGTGGACCAGGCTGAGCGAACGCCGTGCCACTTCGGCCTTTCTTTCCGATTCGTAGTAGCGGGCCAGGCGGCGTCTGGCGATGGCGCACATCCACGTCGAAACGGATGCCTCGGCCCGGAACGCCCCCGCCCCCCGGACAGCCTCGAGCAGCGTCTCCTGCAGCAGGTCTTCGGCCGCCGGTTCGTCCCCGCCCACCCGGGCGAACAGGAAGCCATAAACCACAGGGGCTACCTCGTCGAGGAGCCACCGGACCGCCTCGGGCTCGCCGGCGGCCGCCGCCGCCAATAGGTCCCGTTCCTCCGGGAGGCCCGCCGGGCCGCCGCCGCCGCTCGGGACGCGGTAACCGTCCGCCTGCTCTTCCGGACCGGCCAGGGGCGAGACCGGTCCGAGGCCGGCGCCGTCACGGCGCCACCTGTTCGGCCACCGGCGGTAGCTGGTGGGACGAGGGTTCACGCCGACGTGTTCTGGTAGGGCAGCCAGGCCACCCGGGAGAGGGAGCTCATGTCGCTTACCATCACACCTTGTTCCGAGAGCGTGTAGATGTCACCTCCTACGACCACCGCCCGCTCGATCTCCGGGTAACCCTGCTGGCCGCCGCCGGGCTGCGTCAGCGCCCCCACCTGGCGCAGGGTGCCGGCGGGGCCGACCGACCAGACGTCGGCAGAGCTGTCGGCGACGCTGCCTGAATAGTTGTCGACCGGAAGTACCAGAAGGCCCGACGGGGCCCACCAGAGGACGGCATGGGGGTCGTACTCAGCCGCCGAACTGGCGCCAATGCCCAGCTGCTGCCGGGACACGAGGGAGGGTTGGCTGGCTTGGGCCACATTGAACACTTCCAGCTGCAGGCCTTCGGTGCGCAGCTGCTGGTCTACGGCCTCCCCGATGCCGAGCAGCAGGCTGTCGCTCAGCGGCTGCAGGAAGGAGGAGTAGCCAGACAGGTAGACCCGCCCGGCCAACTGCGGCTGGTCGGGGTGGCTCAGGTCGACCACGTACAGGGGGTCCGTCTGGCTGAACGTGACCACGTACCCGAGGTCCCCCTCGAACCGGACGGCATAGATCTTCTCGCCTCGGCCCAGTCCGTGCAGCACCCCCACTGTGAGCAGGGCACCGTTCTGGGGCTGCAGGACGCTCACGATGTTGTCCGAGAGCTGCGGGGGCGGGGCGCCGCCGTCAGCCGGCGCCGGCGTGGGCTCCCCCCGGGTCGTCGCCACCCGTAAATAGCCGTCGTACTCTGACATCGCGTACTGGCCGATCAACGTACCCGGGACCGTGCCGGACCCGATGTACTGGGGATCCGACGGGTTGGAGATGTCGAAGCCGTAAATGTCTGTAGTCGTCCCCACCCCAAACGGGGCGACGATATCGGCCGGCTCCATGGGGCAGGCCACCCCGCCCGCGTACGAGCAGCCCCAACCGCCCTGGTACTGCCAGTTGGTGGTGGCCACGTAGACCTGGGTGGCGCTGGCATAGACATCCTCGGCGTTGCCGACGACGGTGACCTCGCTGCCCGGGGAGCTCAGGGCCGGGTCAAGGGAAACCAGCGACACGGTGCCGAGGCCCGAGCCGATGACGGTGTGGTACGTCCTGGCACATGAAGCCCCTCTCGTCACCGTCTGGGCCGAGAGCCCATGACCGGTGGTCACGGTTTCCGCTGGCAACCAGTCGGCCGCCGTCGAGGACTTGACCTGAGATTTGTTGGCCAACGTCGCCGCCTTTTCGGCGGCCGCCGTCGCATTGGCGGGGTAGGCCCAGCGGAGGCGGGGCTCGTTCGTCAGCGCCAGCACCACCCGTCCGTTTATCAGGCGGGCGCCCTGTTCCTGGCCCTGGAAGGAGAACGTCCGCACCACGGTGGGGTCACCGGGGTTGGCCACGCTCACGACCACGACTTCGGCCGAGGCGGCCTGGCCGCCCCACGGTAGGACGGGGGTCGAAATGACAGCGCTGGGCCGCGGCGCGGTCGGCGGCGAGCCAGCGAGGCGCACCGGCCCGGGGCCGCCGCCGGGCATGTAGATGACGGGCGGCAGAGGGTTCGTCGGGCCTCCTATGACGTAGACGTCCTGACCGGATAGGAAAAGGCCACTGGCCTGTCCCAGTTGCGGCAGGGCCAGGAACCCTTCCAGCTTGGGGCTGGTCCCGCCCACGTCAACCACCTGCACTCCGAGCGGTTGTTGGCGCAAGACGACCATGACCTGGCCGTTGGTTTTCACCATGTCAGGCTCGTCCACCCCCGCTTCCTGGTCGTTGGTCGTCGAGTACCCCTGGCTTCCCGAGCCGTTGGCACCGCTGGACGTCGGCGTAGACGCGGGCGTGGCGCCCGGGGTGTTGGCTCCCAGCGCCGTCGGCACGGGGACCACCCCGCGGACCACGTCACCCGGCGAGTACCCGTAGAAGCCCGACGACCCGGACAGGCCGTAAGGCCCGACTTCTTTCATGGCCTCGGCCTTGACCCCGGCGAGCAATTGCGCGCAGTTGGCGTACCGGACCAGGTCGGCGCCGGCCAGTTTGGCCGTCGCCCTTGCTTTGGCCGGCGCGACGTAGCCCGGCGTCGCTGTCGCGCTCGCCGGCGCCAGGCCCCCGCCCAGGATGCACATTGCCGCCACTAACCCCGCTGCGGCCGGCTGCACCTTCGACCCGTTCATTCGTCTCTCCTCCTTTGCCTCGTCCCCTTAGTGGTCTTGGCGGTGGAGGATCAATCGCGTTTGCCGATATTGACTTCCAGCTCAGGTCCCGCAGCGCCTTGGTTGCGGGCCCTGAGCTGGTGTCGCACCCAGGCGGGGGGCGGCTAGTCGAGCGCTATGGCGCTCAGGATGTCAAGCCGGGCCGCCCTCCGGGCGGGCAGCGCCGCCGCCACCACCCCGGCCAGCCCGGCCACGACGAGGAGCACGACCATCGTGCTGACCGGGAGGGACGTCACGAACCCGGCGCCGCCAATCGAATGCTCGAGGGCGAGGGCCAAAAGCGCCCCCGTCACGAGGCCGAGCACCGCACCGATGAGCGATGTGATGACGGACTCGTAGCGGACCATCTGGCGCACCTGGCGCCGGCTTGCCCCTACCGCCCTCAGCAGCCCTAGTTCTCGCTTGCGTTCGTGCACGGCCAATACCAGCGTGTTGACCAGCCCGAAGAGCGAGACGATCACAGCCAGCGCCAGCAGTACGTAGACCAGCCCGAGCAGTGAGTTGACCTGGTTGGCCTGCTGCGTCTCGAACTGGGTGGCAGTAAGGGACTCGGCCTGCGGGTAGTCCTGCGCCAGGAGGTGGTCCACCGTCGGCTGCACGGCGCGGTTGCTCACCCCCGGGGCGTAGCCGACGAAATCGACCCCGTCGTTGCTCTGGCCGAACTCCTGCTCGAGCACCCGGCGGGTCACTGTCAGCGGGCCGAGGAGCCCGGCCCGGTCCGAGACGATGCCGGCCACGGTCAGGTTTAGGTGCTTGCCCGACGCGGTCACGACGGTGAGCGCGCTGCCCAGGTGGAGGTGGTTGGACTGGGCGAACGACTGAGTAAGTACGGTCTGGTCAGTGCGGAGACGGTCGAACTCGGCCGTGCTCCCGTTCTCCCACTTGACACGGTACAGGTCGGACAGAGCGGCGGGTTCGACGCCTGTGACCTCTTGCACCCCTTGCACCCCGGCAATGTCCGCCTCGGAAAATGTGACCGGGGAAACCACCTCGACTCCGGGCACTTTTTGCAGCGCAACCGCCAGCGAAGCGGGTATGCCCTGGTTGCTGTTGGCGTTGGCCTCGACGATCAGGTTGCCGGCGAAGGAACTGTTGACGGCGCTGTCGATCGTCGCTTTTGCCCCCGATGCCAGCACCGACACGAACGTCACCAGGGCCAGGCCCACCATTAGGGCGGCAGACGTAACTGCCGTCCGGCCAGGTAGGCGACGAGCGTTCTCACGAGCAATTTGGCCCGTAACACCGCGCCAGCTGACGAGTTGCCCGACGCCTCTGGCCAGGCCCGGGATGAGCCGCGGGCTGAACAGGGCGATACCGACGAACAGGGCCAGGGCGCCGGTCCCGGCCAGCAAAGCACCGCCGCCGCCCGCCACCCCGTCGGCCACCATGGCCGCGCCCAGCAAGAACACGGCGACGCTTATGGCGAGAGAGTAACGGGACAGACGCCCGGGTTCCGCCCCGGTACCGCTGCGCAGGGCGGCCAGTGGGGGGATCCTGGTCGCCCGCAGCGCGGGCGCCAGGCCGGCGAGCACGGAGACCACCAGCCCGACGACGACCGACACGATTATGGTGCGCGCCTCGAGGACCATCCCGTTGTCGGCCAAATTGGCGCCGAAGGCCTTGAAAATGGCATCGAGGCCCGGAGCCAGCCCAATCCCGAGGGCGACGCCGGCGGCCGCCCCGGCCACGCCGATCAGTCCGCTCTCGAATATCACCGACCACAGGACCTGGCGCCTCGACGCTCCCATCGCCCGCAAGAGGCCAGTCTCTCGTGTGCGTTGCGCCACCGTTACCGAGAACGTGTTGAGGATGATGAACCCACCCACGAACAGGGCGATGTAAGCGAACACGAGCAAGAACGTCTTTATAAACCCGAGGCCATTGGCAAAATCGCTGACGCTTTTGGCCACTTGCTGCGAACCCGTCCGCACGACGACGTCGTGGGGAAGGACCGAGGCCAAGCGGTGCTGAAGCTGGGCCGGGGTCACCCCGGGGCTGGCGGCCACGTCGATCTGGGTGTAACGGCCGGCCTCGCCGGCGATGGCTTGTGCTTGAGGAAGAGTGAGGACGGCCACACTGGCGCCCGCGAACGAACTGCTCCCCGCAAACCGCACCGTCCCCACCAGCCGGTAACGGCGGGCGGGCCCCGCCCCGGCCACCTCGATCACCTCGCCCAAGTGGAGCCGGTGCGCGGTGGCGGTGTCGACGTCAACAGCCGCCTCCCCCGGGCCGGTGGGCAGGTGCCCGTGGGCGGCGTCGAGGACCTGAAAGGGTGGCGGTTCTGTGCCGGCCACATAAGTGAAGCCCGCAGTGCCCAAGGCGTGACCGCTCGTGTTGAGCAGGCCGGCATTGGCGATGATCTCCCCGTCCGCGGCGGCCACACCCGGGACTTGCCTCACCTTGGCCAATATCGCCGCTGACACCGGCGATATCTGGGCGGAGTTGTTATCGCCGAGCGGGGCGCTGGGCGTGATCACAACTGACTCGCCGGCGTAGGCGGCCCCCACCAGTTTGGAATAAGAGGCATTTATGGTGTCGGTGAGGATATAAGTCCCTGCCATAAGGGCGACACCGAGCGCCACCGAGATAGTGGTGAGGACGACCCGAAGTTTGTGAGAAGCAAAACTTCGCAAGGAGAGCCGCAACATTATTTGCCTCCCTGCACAACTTGGAGGACGGCCTCCCTGGTCCCGATTTGCCCGTGATGAGCGACCCGCCCATCGGCCAGCACGACGAGGTCGTGCGCGTAGGACGCGGCATGCGCATCATGGGTGACCATGACGACGGTCTGCTCCAGCTCGTCGACGGCCTGGCGCATGAGGGTCAAAACGTCGTCGGAAGCCCTGGAGTCAAGGTTGCCCGTCGGTTCGTCGGCAAAAATGACTGCCGGCCGGCCGATTAGCGCCCGCGCCACAGCCACCCGCTGCTGCTGGCCGCCGGAAAGTTGCGACGGACGGTGCCGGAGGCGGTCGGCGATCCCCATGGTGGTGACCAGTTGGTCGAACCAATCGCGGTCGGCTCGTTCGTGGGCCAGGGACAGCGGGAGCAGGATGTTCTCCTCTGCGTCGAGGACAGGTAAAAGGTTGAAGGCCTGGAAGACAAAGCCGATCTTCTCCCGCCTGAGCCTTGTAAGGCGCCGTTCGTCGAGCGCACCCAGGTCGGTCCCGTCGACGACGACCGTCCCTGATGTCGGGCGGTCGAGCGCGGCGAGAAGGTGCAGCAGAGTCGACTTGCCCGAGCCGGAGGCGCCCATTACAGCGGCAAACCGGCCGGTACCAAAGGCGATGTCAACTTCGTCCAGTGCGGTGACCGCAGCCTCGCCTGAACCGTAGCGCCGGCACAACTTGTGGGCGACCACGACGGGAGGGTAGGTGAGAGGGTACTGGGGAACGGCGCCCGCGGCTGATGCGCCGTACTGGGATGTAGTCATGGATTTGATCCTCACACCCGCCGCCTGGCGGAGGAATTGGGGACTACCCCGAGCGAGCCCTGAAAGCCCCGGGCGACGGTCGGGGAACCCCCTTAGGCGATAACGCGCCCGCAGTGCGGGCAACGTTTGGGTGATCGACCGCTTTTGGCCGCGGCCAACACCTCTGACCGCGCGAACCGGAGTTGGCCGCCAGGCGTGCGCCAGCCGGCCAACTTGCCCGACACAGCCCAGTTGGCGATGGTGCGCTGGCTGACGCAGAAAATCGTGGCCACCTCTCGGGTGTCCAGCAGGTCGGACGGCACCAATTGGCGTCGGCCCGGGCCCTTTTTAGTCGTCGCCTTCACAAGCCCGGTGCTTTCCGGGTCAGTGGTACACGCGCCATATGACTCCCGCCAGTCCCCCGAGGTAAATGGTCCGGGCGCGCCGACAAACACGAAGGCACGAGTAGCTGGCGCCTCGCCCCACGCGGAGGCTCTACCCCGCCGTCTGTTCAGGTAAACAGCCGGTGAACAGCCGTTAGAACTGGCTGGAGCCGCTTGGTGCTGTTGTCCCGCGAGGAGCTAGAGCGAGTTCCGGCGTGGGTCAGGACCAGGTGACGCTGAACAGTCTCCTCCAGTCCTCGAGGAGGTCTGTCCGGCCGTTCACTTCGAGCCCATCTGGCGGCCGCCGGTCCCACAACAGCAGGTACAGGTCCGCCGCCGGCGCTCGCACCAACAGTTCGCCAGCGCCGCCCCCTCGCCTGGTCTCGACACCGGTGCCGGAGACCGTCACTGTCCAGGACGCGCCGGCATCAGTAGCCGTGTACGTTGCAGATCCCGGCTCGACCTTGGTGTAACGCTTGGATCCCGGGCGGGCGAGGAAGCCGAGCAACAGCTCGTCGACCCCGTCGGCCGCGAACACTGCGTCAATCGGGCTTGGAGAAGCGCCGGTCGCCAGTTCGGCATCCACTCGGTGGACGGCGGTCTCGTGGGCTTGCCGGCGGGCCCAGAAAGCCAGCGGCGACGGCGCGCCGAGGAACGTCCAGCAGCGCAGGCCGGCCGGCGCCGACGAAAGGGCTCGTACCAAAGACGCGTGACCGTCGGCCACCCACTCGACCAACCGGTCATCGGGAGGCGCCGCCGCCAGCAAGGCCGGCTCGTCCGGTCCTTCGACCATTTCGTTACGGCCCGTTCGTACGTAACCGGCGGCCCACCGGTGGACGAAACCGATGTGGGCCAAGAGGTCACGGACCACCCATCTTGGGCAAGACGGCACCGAGGCGTCGAGCGAGGCCGAACGCGCCGCCGCGACCAGCAGCTGCCCCTCGCGGTCGAGGGCGGCAATATGCTCTTCCACCTCCATGGCTACCGCGTCCATGCCGGCTGCAGTGTAGCGGCCGTTTCGTTGAACCCTGCGTCCCCGGTATCAAGCCCGGGCATCAGACGGGCCCCCCGTAAAGGTCAAGGGCGTGCACCATACCGCCGTCGGCGGAGATGGTCTCGCCGGTAACGAACCGGGAGGCGTCGGAGGCGAGGAACACGATCACATCAGCGACGTCCTCAGGCTGTCCCCAACGCCGGAGCGGCGTCAAGGCCTCAATCGCCTGAGGGACTCCGGGGACCTTCTTGTTACTGGCCCACATGGCGGTGTCGATGACGCCCGGTGCCACCGAGTTGACCCGGATCCCGAACGGGCCGAGTTCCATGGCCAACGAACGAGTGGCGGCATCAATGGCCCCCTTCGAAGCCGCGTAGGCGGCGCGCTTGGGCGTGCCGATCAAGGCCGACCCGGACGAGAGGTTGATGATGGACCCGCGGCGACGCTCGCACATTGACGGCACCAGCGCGGCCACGAGCAACAAGGGCGCCCGGACGTTTACGGCCAATATCCTGTCGATGGTCGCCATGTCGGTGCTCACCGTCGCCAGCCGGGCGGCGACGGCGGCGTTGTTGACGAGGATGTCGACCCCGTCCAGGGCGTCTAGTGCCCTCCGGGCGACGTCGGCCGGCGCCGCCGGTTCCTGCAGGTCGGCCGCCAGCACCACGGGTTCGTGGCGCAGCTCGAGAGCCACTTTGGCGAGCTCGTCGGACTTCCTTGCCACCAAGGCCACGCGGGCGCCGGCGGCGTCGAGCGCCCTGGCCGTGGCCGCCCCGATGCCCCGTGACGCCCCTGTCACCAGGGCGGTCCGGCCGTCCAGGTTGAAATTGTCCAAATACAGGGGCACGCGAAACAACTCACCGTCGGGAGAGCGGCCGGTCGTGCCTTCTTGTATAGCAGTTCGGCCTGTACAGCAGTTCGGCGTCGAGCCACACTCGTGCCACTCCCGCGCCGGCTACCCGCCGCGGCGCAGCCAAACGCGCCCGGCTCCTGTTCGCCCCGGTCCTAAGCTCGGACTCGACGGGCCCAGGAATTTTCGGCGCGTTCAGTACATGTGGTTGGCAGAGGAGCGGCAATGCAAGCAGGCGAGGCCAGCGAACTAGTCAATCGCCAGCCCAACCGTTTTGCTCAGCAGTTGTTCGACGGCCTTCCGGCCCGTTATGACCGATTGGCCGACGCCCTTTCGCTCGGCCAGGACCGGCGCTGGCGCCGGGCGATGGTGGACGCTGTGGTGGCCGCCGCTCCCCGTTCGGTGCTCGACGTGGCCACGGGCCCGGCCGGGGTGGCGTTGCAGCTGGCGGCGCGCACCAGCGCCCGGGTGACCGGGCTCGACCTGACCGCCCAGATGCTCCGGGCCGGGGCAGCCAATGTGGCCCACAGCCCTCACGCGGGACGGGTCGACCTACTGCTGGCCCGGGCCGAGCAGCTCCCGTTCCCTGACGCCACTTTCGACGCTCTTACTTTCACTTACCTGCTGCGGTACGTGGCCGCCCCCGCGACCACCCTCAAGGAGCTGGTCCGGGTGGTGAAACCTGGCGGGACCATCGCCAGCCTCGAGTTCCACGTGCCTGGCGGCCAGGTCTGGTACCCGCTCTGGTGGCTTTACACCCGGTTTTTGCTGCCCGCCGCCGGTTTTGTCCTGGGGGGCCGGGAGTGGTTCGAAGTGGGCCGGTTCCTGGGGCCGTCGATCTCTGCTCATTACCAGCGGTACCCGGTGCTCTGGCACGAGGACGCCTGGCGACAGGCCGGCGTCGAAGCCGTCAACACCCGTCTGATGAGTGTTGGCGGTGGGCTGGTGATGTGGGGCCGCAAGCGCCCTTCCGCTCCCGGTGCAGGTACTGCTTCGGAGAGCGCCGAGTTCAGCGACGTACGGGCAGGCGCCGGGCATGTCTGAGCGGCCCCGGCCCCGACGGGACGACGCGGCCGCGGCGCCCGCAGCCTCCCGGCCGGCGTGGTACGCAGCCTCTCCGGGGAAGTGGCGCGACTGGTTGACCGTCCTGCACCCGCCCTATACGGCCTGGCACTTGAGTTACGTCCTGATCGGGGCGGCTCTGGCCCCCCTGTTCCACCTGGACCGGCTGGCCGCCACTCTGATCGCCTTCGGCCTGGCCGTCGGCGTCGGCGCCCACGGGCTGGACGAGTTGCGGGGCCGGCCGTTGAACACGACTATCTCGTCCGGCGTGCTGGCCTCTGTCTCCGTGATATCGATAGGCGGGGCCGTCGTCATCGGCGCCCTGGGTATCGCGCAGGTGGGTTGGGGCCTGGCCGTCTTCATCGCCGTGGGCGTCTTCCTGGTCATCGCCTACAACATGGAGCTTTGGCACGGTCGGTTGCACAACGACACCACTTTTGCCCTGGCGTGGGGTTCGTTCCCCCTCCTCACCGCCTACTACGCCCAGGCGTCGACGATCCGCCCGGCGGCGGTCGCCGGAGCCGCGTTCGCTTACGGGCTCTCGCGAGCTCAGCGGGCCCTCAGCAGCGAGGCCCGTGACGTCCGCCGCCGGGTGGTCTCGGTCGAAGGGGAGCGGGCCTACGCCGACGGGTCTCGCCGCCCCATAACGCGTGGATCACTGCTGCAACCGCTCGAACGAGGCCTGGTGGCGCTGTCGTGGTCGACGTGCCTGCTAGGCATTGGGCTGGTCTTGGCCCGCACGGGCCACTAGGCGGCCCGGCCGGGCGCTGAGCTATCTTCGGGCCGTGACTTCTTCAGTCAGAGTCTGTGCGCCTGTTCGCGTCCTCGACGCGGGCGGCTGGACCGACACGTGGTTTGCCGGCCACGGGTCGGTCTGTCACCTCGCCGTGGGACCGGGGGCCGAAGTGCTGGCGGTCTGCCGGCCTCTCGCGAACGACGAGGGCACGACCGTGCAACTCCACTTGCCGGAGTTCGACGACCATTACCGGTTCCACCTTGACCAGGCCCCCGGGCGCCATCCCATGCTCGAAGCCGCCCTGCGCCGCTGGGCGCCGGCGCGCGGCGAGCTCGAAGTCACAGTATCGTCGCCCGTCCCCCCCGGCTCGGGGCTGGGCACCTCCGCGTCCGTGGTGGTGGCGCTCGTCACCGCGCTGCAGAACCTCGATGGTGCCAAGCCCCGCCCGGACCTCGTCGCCCAATGCGCCCATGAGATCGAGACCGTCGACCTCGGCCTGCAGAGCGGGGTCCAGGACCAGGTGGCAGCCGCCTTCGGTGGGGCCAATTTCGTGACCATAGCCCCGTACCCTCGGTTCGAAGTGCGCCCACTGGAGCTGAAGCCGGGGACATGGGCAGATCTGTGCCGCCGGGTGGTTACGGTCTACCTAGGCGAGCGTCACGATTCGAGCGCTATCCACAGTTCGGTGATCGAGCGGCTGGCCGGGACGGCGCCCGGCGACGGCAAAGAGAGCGACGCTCGTACCGCCATTGAAGCCGCGGGGCAAGACGGCGGCAGCACTCTCGCCAGTACCGAGCGGTTGATGGAACCGCTGCGGGCGGCGGCGGACAAGGCCGCCGCTGCGCTCACAGATGGCGACCTCGACGCCTACGGCGAGGCCATGATCGCCAACACCCAAGCTCAGTCCGACCTCCACCCCGCCCTGGTGAGCCCCCTGGCCCGCAAGGTAATAGAAACGGCCCGCCGGTACGGTGCGACCGGCTGGAAGGTCAACGGGGCCGGCGGGTTCGGGGGGACGGTCAGCTTGCTCGGGCCCGACGACCCCGACGAACTGCAAAGGGTGCTGGCCACTATGGAGTCGTTGACCGTTCTGCAGTTACGACCGTCGCCCGACGGGGCCCGGGTCGTAGACGAAAATTAGCCCCCCTGACGGTTTTCGCGGACACGGGCCGGCGTTTTGTGGGTTTTTACCCGTTCTGCGGGCAAAAACCCTACTCTGGCCGTCGATAAATGCGAAAGACGGGCCCGTATGGGAGGGGGCGAGCACGCACTTTTAGCCGGCGGGCGGGGTGCCGGCCGGGGTTTTTCCATGCAGGCAAGACGGGCTGCGACGCAACTACTCCGTCGGCACTTAACTGGCTCCCTCGTGGACGCCCTCGGGGCTTACCTGACCGCCCGACTGACCGGGAGCGCCGCATAGCGCCGGGCCATCGAGGCCACACTGCCATTCCACCGGTTGCTCCTCGGGTTTTAGCTCCCGGACCGGGTTGCGGATGGTCAGCACGGCGATCAGCGCTCCCACCACACAGGCGCCGGCGGCCATCAGGACGGCGTTGCGGAAGCCGGACGAGAACACGGCGGGGTGCAGGTAGCTCTGCCCGGTTATGCCCGCCAGGCTGGGGAGGACAGCCACGGCGATCAGAGAGGCCAGCCGGGCCACGTCGTTATTGACCGCCGAGGCAATTCCCGAATGCTCCATGGGGGCCGCCGCCAGCACTGCAGAAGTCAGTGGCGCCACCGTCACGGCCAGGCCGAAACCGAGGACCACGACCGCCGGCAGGACTTCGGGTATGTACGTCCCACCCACCCCCACCCGGGCGAGCAACGCCAACCCGGCGCCCACGATTAACGGCCCTACCGACATTTGCAGGCGAGGCCCGATGCGGGCCGCCAGCGCCCCGGAACGAGCAGAGAGGGCAAGCATTATCACTGTGACCGGTAGGAGCGAGATGCCGGCTGCCAGCGGGCTGTACTTCAGAACCTGCTGCAACTGAATGGGCAAAAGGAACAACGCGCCTCCCAACCCTCCGTACACGACAAAGGTGACGGCGTTGGCGCCTGAGAACTGGCCCGACCGGAAGATCCCGAGTGGCAGCAAGGGTGATCTTTGAACGAGCTCCGCGATGCAGAAGAGGACCAGGAGGACTGCACCCGCTACGAGGGTACCCAGTACGGCCGGCGATCCCCAGCCCAGGCTGGCGCCCTCGGTGAGCCCATAAACGAGGCCGGCAAGGGCGAGGCTGAACAACGCCGCCCCGGGCACATCAAGGCGGCCTGTCATCGTGGGGTCGCTCGACTCCGGGACGTGCCGGACCGAGACCGCCAGCACCGCGACGGCCACCGGCAGGTTGATGAAGAAGATCAGCCTCCACGACACCGCACTTATCAGCCATCCCCCGAGCAAAGGCCCTGCGGCCGTTGCCA
>JASHVH010000268.1 GCA_030039575.1 Acidimicrobiales bacterium
CCGTTACACCGCAGCGCGCGGTCCAGGGGCACGGTTTTGGCGAGCGTCGTGCTGCGGGCTAAATAGTGGGGTACTTGGCTCTGAGCGCGGCCAGAGCTTCGTGGAACGGCGCCTCGATGTAAAGGGTGTGGTCTTCCCGGCCATGATGGTGGGTGACGGTCCGGGCGGGGTAGTAGGCGGCCGTATGACGGACATACTCGAGGCCACCCTCGACCAGCGTGAGCAGGTAGCGAGCGGCCTGCTCGTCGCGTGGTCCCGGCTCTCCGCCGGTGGTGATATAAACCGGCGAAGTATGGGCGAAAATAGGGCGCTCCCAATCGTCGGAATGGTTGCCATCGGCGCCCCGGCACCGGGCGGCCACCCAGGCCGGCCCGGGGACGTGCACCGGTTCGCTCAGCGCTAAGCGGCTGCGGGGCCCCTCAGGGTGCTCCGTGGAGGCAACCACGTGACCCTGTACCACGATCTCGAGCGACGACAACGGGAAAATGCTCTCGGCCCACGCCTCCACCTGGACCGTCCCGGGGCCGCTGAGCTCGACGGTGTCGCCGATGCGATGGCCGTCCACGGCTAACTGGATGATCGGCCCCCCAGACAGGAACGTGCGCCCGGCCTGAACGGCCGCGCACCACGCCGGGTAGGAGAACTCCTCGTCCAGTTGGGCGTAAGTACGGTACAGGCCGACCGGCACCCCGCTGGTCATCTTGTCCGTCCCTCCTACCAGAGGGAGCCGGTACCCGGCGCTCAAGTAGCGGTAATAGGCCTCCTCTTTGTGCGGGTCCCAGTTCAGGGACTCGATGGCATCGGCGCGGCCGGTGGCGGCAAGGACGGCCTGTTCCCCGTTGGGCACGGGGAAGTGCGGGATAACGACGGTCCCCCCTTGGGCGTGAGCCCGGTCGGCCCAATCGGACATTGTCGACTCGAGCGCGCCGCCCAGCTCGCCTTCGCTGGGCCCGTCGGTGCACCAGGGCATCACCGGTTCCTTCAGGCCCCACAAGATGAGGTGGCCCAGGACGTGCTGGCGGTTTTCCTGGCCTACGTAGGTGACATAACCGCCGTCTGGCGTCGTGCTCACCCGTCCCGTGAAGTCCTCGGTATTGGTGAACAGCGACCCCCACTGTGACTGGAGCAGGTTGACGACCCGGAGGTCCTCGCACTGCTGTTCCAGGTGGGCTCCTTGGGTCGAGAGGAAATGGACGTGGGAGTCCCCGGAGTACCAACCCGACGCCGCCATATCGGTCCAGCGGGAGATCTGTAGCGTCAGCTCCCGCCGGCCCGGCTCAATCTGGACACGTTGGTGCAGGGGGGTGTACTCAAACCCTCTGGCCACATCGACCAGGACCTCGCCTCGAGGGAGCCACCCTTGGCAGGTCCCGTCGATGCAGGCGTAGGTGACGTCCCCGAGCCGGACATCGCCCCCGACGTCGATGTGCCAGGTGCCCAGGTTGGAGTTGACCTGGTTGTGGTGCCCGTGGGGCTGGAACGGCACCCCCTCGGGGCTGCGGAAATGAACGCGGCACGGGACAGGGCGCCCGGTCTGGGCGTCGAGGACGCGGACATGAGCCCAGTTCCGGCCCCGGTCGGCGAGCTGGAGACGAGCCCCTCCGTTCACGACGGGGTTCCCGCTCTCGAGCTCAGCCCAGCGCACCTGGGCCAGTTCCTTGCCGTCCTGGTTCAGGGTGACGGTGGCCGACGGGAGCGATGCCACCTCGACGTACGAGGCGCCTTGGGCCCGGCGGCCCCAGCCGGCGACGGCCGCCTTGTCTTCGGACGGTAAGGGCTGCACATAGGTCGCTACTCCCCGGTCGACCTGCACCTGTAAGTCATTCGCACCACCGTCGACCGTGATCACGACCGGCCGGCGGGGAGTACGTACGAAGGGGTGCTCTTCGGCCCGGCTCAGCGTGATGGCCCCGACGACGAAGGGATGGGTGACTGGTACGAGCTCGATGGCGTCGAGCACCAAGTCCGGCCGCGGGTTGGCCCAGGACCACAGGTAGTACTCCTGAGCGCTGGCCTGAGTGGACTCGCATTGCCGCCAGCCCGCCATCGCGAACGGCCCTTCGTGAAGGGGCTGGAGGCCGTCGGACTGGTCCGGCACGGCCAGGAACGGCAAGAGCCCCCAACCCGTCGGCACTACCGCGATCTCGAAGCGTTGGCGGACCGCGACGGAGAAACTCTTTGCCCCCTGCAGGTGGAAGCGGTACTCCGCCACCACCACCCCGGTACCCTCGATGTCGCTGGCCGGGGCGGCCAGCTGACGGTGGGCGATGACTACGTGACGGGCAGGCCGCTGGACGTCGACCCGGACAGGGCTTCCCGAGGGTGCGATGCAACAACGTCCCGGGTCATCGGCGACGAGGAACGGCAGGCCCCGCCACAACTGCTCGCCGAGCCGGGGTGCACTGACCTCCAGCAATGACGCCCCGGCATTGCAGTAGGCGGATAGGTCCAGCGGCTCGTAGTCAGTCATGAGGACATGTTCCCCGGCCAGTCAAGTGAGTTGTCCGGCCGGCCGGTTTACAGGGCTTCCTGATGAGGCGAGCGCCGCCGCCATGCCTCGATCAACGCCCGGGCAATACTTATTTCGCCCGGCAGGGCGGGGAGGTCAGAGGGCCAGAACCACCCGGCATCGGCTATTTCGTCCCCGTCCGGGGCCAGGTCCCCAGAAGCGTACCGGGCGAAAAAGCCGATCATGAGCGAGTGGGGGAACGGCCAGGGTTGGCTCCCGAAGTAACGCAGGTCACCCACTTCGATCCCAACTTCCTCGCGAATTTCGCGGTGTACCGCCTGCTCCAACGTCTCGCCGGGCTCCACGAACCCGGCCACGCACGAGTACATACCGCCCGGGAACCGGGCGTTCCTGGCCAGGAGCGCCCTTCCGTCGCCTCGCTCCACCAGGACTATCACGGCCGGGGCCAGGCGCGGGAAGCCCGTTTGGCCGCACTGGGGGCAGCGCCTGGACCGCTCGTCGGCCATCGGTTCTGTCGGGTGAGCGCAGCGACCGCAGAATTGATGGGCCCGGTCCCAGGCAACTATCTGTACCGCCCGGCCGGCGATCGCCCAGACCTGCTCGTCCACTACCCCCCACAACTGCCGCAACCCGACAAACCCCGTACCGTCCGCCTCCTCCTCTTCCACGGCGATGCAAGGCAACCCGTCAAGGTGGCCAAGGAAATGCCCATGCTCGAGGAACGGGCCTTCTTCGACCGCCACTAAATCGCCGCGCACCCGCACCACCAGGCTCGGTGCGCCGGGGCGGGCGCTGCTACGGAACCCCAGTTCGAACATCTTGACCGACCCTATTGCGTTCAAGGCGCCTTGACTACCAAATCGGCCCGGTCCCTAAAGGCCTCGATCCTGACGGTGTTGCGTTCGTCCACGTCGCGCACCCATTGCCAGGCCTCCGCCTCGCTCCGGCCGTGTGCGATGTGGCGGGCCACAAGGCGGGGCAAGCGGACCGCTTGGTCCAGTTCGAGGTACCACACCTCGTCGATGAGGGGCCGGGCACGGTCCCACGGCCGTGAACCTCCGAGCAGGTAATTGCCCTCGGTCACCACCAGGCGAGCTGAGGGCGGTATGGGGATGGCCCCGGCTATCGGTTCCTCGAGATCCCGGCGAAAGGCCGGTGCATATACGGTCTCGTCCAGCTCATCCCGGATGCGAGCCAGAAGGGCCACGTAGCCGCCCACGTCGAAGGTGTCCGGCGCTCCTTTGCGGGACGCCCGGCCCAGCCGTTGGAGCTCGACCTGGGCCAGGTGGAAGCCGTCCATTGGCACGAGCACGGCGTCGCCTCCAAGGCGGTCTGCGAGCAGTCCGGCCAGCGTGGACTTGCCGGCGCCGGGCGGCCCCGTTACGCCCACCACGGCCCGAGGCTGGTGCCCCGCCACCGCTCGCGCCCGCTCCGCAAGGCCGTCCAGGTCCCAAGAGCCGCTCTCACTGGTGGGCATGGTAAGAGTGGAGCCTGCGTCTGTGGGTGGGCTGGGGCATGCCGGCTTAGATGGTACCTGAGCGCTCTACCGGATCAGCCCCGTTTATCAGTGGAAATCGCTGCTCGAGATCCCGGCGATGAAAGCTCGCTCCGAGGCAGGCGAGCTCTGGATACGCCAATCAGTTTCCTTATTGAAGTTGAACCAAACAAAACCTCGGATGGCCGGGGTCATTTTCAGGTAGGCAAAGAACTCCGTGATCCACTGGGCCTTGTTGCCGCCGTCCTCGGTGCTTGCCACTTCGCACAGTACGATGGGCAGGTTGGTAATGCGACGTACGTTCAAAACGGTAGGCCCGAACACCTCTTGCGGGCTTTCCCACGTTTGCGTCGGCCGTGAGGTGCCCCAGTTGTAGCCGTCCAGGCCGACCATGTTGACGTACGCATTGCCCGGGTACAACTCCGCCAACGGCGTTGACCCGCGGTAAACGACGCTGGGGTCCCAGACCCATACCACGTTGGCCGCCCCCGCCTTTGAGAAAATGTCGTGCACGTGACGCCACGCTTCGACGTATTGCGCGGTCTGGTTCCCGTTTACCCCCGGAGACCACGGGTTCCAATTCCCGTTCATCTCGGGCGCGAACCGCAACAAGATCGGCTTTCCCCATGCGGCGACCTCGTCTGCCCACCTGGTGATCAACGCATCGTGTGCGCCGCTGATGATGCTCTCCAGAGAGTACGCGGGTTGGTCAGTGATCGGGCCGTTGCTATCTTCGGGCTCCCACGCCAGCATTGGCGTCGCCCCCAAGTCCCAAATGGCGGTGGCAGCCTGGGCGTTGAAGTCGGGGCCTGAGGCGAAATCCTGGTAGTAACTGACAATGCTCACCGAGCGTCCCACCAGCTTTTCGAAAGCATTGAGGGCCACCAGGTTGGTCGGCAGCCCGGGCAGGGCAACGCCGAAAGAGCCGGTCTCAGTTGACCCACTGGACATGCCAACAGGTATTGCCACTCGGCTCGGGCCGGGCGCGGCAGCGGCCGGGCGCTGGTAGCTCGATAGGCCGGCCAAGCCCGGCAGCGTTACGAGGCCCAGCAGCAGCGCCCTGCTGCACCGTGGACGGCGCACGCGGCTACGCCTAAGCGTGTGCCGGGCTACCGACATAGCGATTACATTAGAGCCCTGGTGGGCAGCCGGGCAACACTCCGGTTCTTGTGCCCCCGGCGGCACCACTGACGACGCAGACGGCGTCGCACCTGGTCAGAGGCAACAACAAATCGTCTTTCTGACCCACTAAACTCCACGTCGCTACGATTGACCTGCAACGCCTGGAGGAAACGAAATGTATATGGTAAGAGCAGCTAAGCTAACGCGCGGGCTGGTGGCGGCGCTGGCTTCGCTGGTGGTGGCCGCAGCTGCCGGTAGCGGCACAGCCAATGCGAGCTCGCTCCACGTACCGGGCAAATACGCGTCCGGCATCCGGATGGCAATGGACGCCACTTACCCACCTGACGAGTTTATCCAAAACGGCCATATTGTCGGTTTTGACGCGGATTTGGGCCAAGCCCTTGGGAAAGTCCTCGGCGTCAAAGTGTCCATGGTCGACGCCACCTTTGACACCATTATCCCGGGCATCGTGGACGGCAAATTCGACGTCGGCAACTCCTCGTTCACGGACACCAAGGCTCGAGAAGGTCAAGTAACGTTCATAGACTATTTCAAAGCCGGGGAAGGCTTCTACGAAAGAGCTAACAACACGCAGTCTTTCAACGGGCTCAAGTCGCTCTGCGGTCACTCGGTGGCCGTCGAGACCGGGACCACCGAACAGAGCGATGCCGAGACGCAAGCCAAGTCGTGCCATGTCACTGTCCTGTCCTATGCCGACCAGAACCAAGCCAACCTGGCGGTCTCCGACGGGCGCGCTGACCTCGGCTTCGCCGACTCTCAGGTGGCGGCCTACATCGTCCACCTTTCGCACGGTACGTTCAAGCTGACTGGGACACCGTTTTCGACGGCCCCGTACGGTTTCATCGTGGCGAAGAACAGCGGTTTGGCGGCCCCGTTGCTGGCCGCGGTGAAGACCCTGATGGCAGACGGCCAGTACAAGAAAATCTTGGACAAATGGGGCGTAGAGCAGGGCGCGATCACTACGGCCCGGATAAATGGCGTTTCCAGCTAGGCGCCTTTGGAGTAGCTGACCTGCTCGCCAGGAGGTAATGGGCACGGCTGAACCTGCCAAGACACCAGGCCGGCCTGGCGCCGACACGCAAGTGGTGCCGCTGCGCCACCCGGGCCGCCCGCGCACCGAGATGCAAGTGGTGCCGTTGCGCCACCCAGGCCGCTGGGTGGCGGCAGCGGTGGTTTGCCTCCTGGCCGCCATGGCTGTACATTCGCTGTTTTTTTCGAATGTCAAGCGGGACGGCGTCACAGAGTCGCGCTTCGAGTGGGACATCATAAACCACTACTTCTTTTCGACCGGGGTCCTGGAGGGGCTCGGGGTTACCCTGGCCCTGACCGCGGTGGCAATGGCCGGCGGGATCCTGCTCGGTGTGGTCCTGTCGATTATGCGGTTGTCACCCAACCCGATCGTGACCGGGAGCTCATGGGTTTATATCTGGTTTTTCCGCGGGACACCCGTATTGGTGCAGCTCCTGTTCTGGTACAACGCCGCCTATATATTCCCCAGTTTCACCCTTGGTGTACCCTTCGGCCCCGCCTTGGCCCATTTCAACCTGAACTCCTGGCTGACACCGTTCGTGGCCGCCTGCCTCGGGCTGGCTCTGAACGAGGGCGCATACATGGCGGAGATCATCCGGGCCGGGATTATCTCGGTCGACGAGGGACAAACCGAAGCGGCGCAGTCGCTCGGGATGTCGCGGTTGCAAGCGTTGCGCTTGATCGTTTTGCCCCAGGCGATGCGAGTGGTGATCCCACCGACGGGCAACGAGACCATCTCGATGTTGAAGACGTCGTCACTCGCTTCTGTTGTGGTCGCGCCGGAACTGCTGTTCCGCGTTGAGCAAATATACGCGGCCAACTACTACGTCATACCGTTGCTCATGGTGGCCAGCCTTCAGTACCTCTGGGTGACGTCGGTCCTCATGGTGGGCCAGTACTACCTCGAACGTCATTATGCGCGGGGCGCCGCCCGTCAGCTCCCACCCACCCCGTTACAACGCTTGCGCCGCTGGCTGCTGATCCGTCCAGATGAGCACAGGTGGGCCAGGTTGGCCCACCCGAAAACTGTACCTCTGGCCGGGTACCCGCATGAATGAAGTGATGGTCTCCGCGGAGGGGGTGCGCAAACACTTCGGGCGGCTCGAGGTCTTGCGTGGCATCGACCTCGAGGTGCGTGCGGGAGAGGTGCTGTGCATGATCGGGCCATCAGGGGCAGGGAAATCCACTTTCCTGCGTTGTATCAACCACCTCGAGAAGATTGACGAGGGACGCCTCACCGTCGACGGGGAGCTCGTCGGGTACCGGGAGCACTCTGGCCGTCTGTACGAGTTGCGAGACCGGGAGGTAGGCCAGCGGCGCGCCCAGATAGGCATGGTTTTCCAGCATTTCAACCTGTTCCCGCACATGACGGCGCTCGAGAACGTCACCGTTGGGCCGCTCAAGGTCAAGCACGAAGACAAGGGTGCGGCGACGGAACGGGGCCGCGAGATGTTGCGCCGGGTGGGGTTGGCCGACAAGGTCGTCGCCTACCCCAGGCAGCTGTCCGGTGGGCAACAGCAACGAGTGGCCATCGCCCGGGCCCTTTGCATGCAGCCGAAATTGATGCTTTTCGACGAGCCCACCTCAGCTCTCGACCCCGAATTGGTGAGCGATGTGCTGGACGTGATGCGCTCGCTGGCGGACGACGGCATGACTATGGTAGTCGTCACCCACGAAATGGGCTTCGCGCGGGAGGTGGGCGACAGCCTCGTGTTCATGGACGAAGGAGTGATCGTCGAGTCAGGGCCGCCCAAGTCCGTGCTCACCAGCCCCCGGCACGAACGGACCCAGGCTTTCCTGTCCCGTATCCTTTGACGCCGGTGATGCGCCGGAGCCCGGTTCGGGCCACAATTGACACATGAGCTCTGGCGCACCACTTGTCCGGCCGGTCGAACCGCTGGACGTGCCGGCTGTAGTTGAGCTGGCCCATCAACTGGCCGAGTACGAAAAAGCCCCCAACGAGTGCAAGCTCGACGATGAGGGGTTACACGCGGCTCTCTTCGGGGTCAGGCCCGCTCTTTTCGGCCACGTCGCTGTCGTGTCCGAAAAGGTCGTCGGGTGTGCGTTGTGGTTCTTGAACTTCTCTACCTGGCGGGGAGTACACGGCATTTACATCGAGGATCTCTATGTACAACCGGCCCATCGCGGCAAAGGCCTTGGACGCGCCTTGCTGCGGGAACTGGCCGTGGAGTGCAGCCGGCGAGGCTACGCCCGCCTCGAGTGGGCGGTGCTCGACTGGAACGAGCCGGCGATCCGTTTTTATGCCTCGCTTGGCGCGGAGCCACTGGAAGAGTGGAGGATCTTCCGGCTTACTGATGAAGCCCTCGTCCGTCTGGCTGAGACCGGCGCGGGCTCTTAGCTCTGAGCATGGATTGAGAGGACGTCTTCATGGCTGAACCCTCCCCTGCCCAAGCCGCTGCTTTTGGCGATTATCAGCTGGAGATTTATTTGGCCGGCCTTTCGGGCACCGTACCTGCTCTGCCAATGGATTTCGCGAACCTGGAGGCCCGGGCGGCCAAGGCACTGCCCGACACGGTCTTGTCTTACGTGGCGGGTGGCGCGGGTGACGAGCGGACCCAGCGGGTCAACGTGGCCGCCTTCGGGGCTTGGGGGCTGGTCCCGCGGATGTTCGTAGGCGCCGCCACGAGGGACCTGTCGGTCAACTTGTGCGGGTTGTCCCTGCCGTCCCCGCTGCTGATGGCGCCCATCGGCGTGATCGGGCTGTGCGCTCAGGACGGTAAGGGGGACCTGGCGGCGGCGGAAGCAGCCGCCCACACCGGTGTGCCGATGATCGCTTCCACGCTGAGCATGTCCCCGATGGAGGAGGTTGCCTCCGCCATGGGCGCTACGCCTGGTTTTTTTCAGCTGTACACGCCGACCGACCGGGAGCTGGCGGAAAGCTTTGTGCACCGGGCGGAGAAGGCGGGGTTCAAGGCGATCGTGGTCACGCTGGACACATGGCTGCCGGGCTGGCGTCCGCGCGACCTGTCGACTAGCAACTTCCCTATGTTGCGGGGACATTGCTTGGCCAACTACACGTCGGACCCGGTGTTCCGTTCTCGCCTCGGTGGCGCACCCGAGCACGACACGGCCGGCGTGGTGGCCCTGTGGGTGAGGATATTCGGCCACCCCCTCAAATGGGACGACCTGCCCTGGCTGCGGTCGATTACTGACCTCCCGCTGATCGTCAAAGGTATCTGCCATCGGGACGACGCCCGGCAGGCGAAGGACTTCGGGGTCGACGCCATTTATTGTTCGAACCACGGGGGCCGCCAGGCCAATGGAGGGTTACCTGCCCTCGACTGCTTGCCCGACGTGGTCGAGGGGGCTGGGGGCTTACCTGTGCTCTTCGATTCAGGGGTGCGCTCCGGCGCCGACGTGGTCAAGGCGGTCGCCCTGGGCGCCACCGCCGTGGGTATCGGGCGCCCTTATGTGTACGGTCTGGCTCTCGGGGGGGCCAACGGCATCGTCCACGTTCTGCGGTCGGTCCTGGCCGAAGCGGACTTGACGATGGCGGTCGACGGTTACCCCACGCTGGCCGACCTCAACCCACAATGCCTCCGCCCGGTCCTGGTCGGTTAGGCGGACCAGCCACCCAGAAATTCGGGGCCCTAATGGAGACCTCCCAGCCCTTATATGTCAATTCCTCTAACAAGCTGCTCCCCGGCCTCGCCGCCAACCGTAACATCGAGCCGTCTCCCCAACGCGGCCACCACCCCCTGAAGACAGGCCAGGTCCTCGGCGACGCCGGCGGCGCCGGAACGTGGTGGGGTGCCCGACTGGGTGCAGGCAGCGAAATCCTCGAGTTGACGTAAGAAGCCGCCCTCGCGGCCGCCGTAGAAGGTGGTGTCCGACCGCAGCTCTGAGTCAGCCCGCTCCAGGCGTAAGGAACTGCGCGCTTCCAGGAGGTACGGCGGGGCCATGGACACCCGCAGCCGGCCGTTACGAGCGAAAATGGCGACCTCCTCCGAGTACTCCGGGTGGTCCGGCAACCAGTTCCACGAGAGCACGAGCTGCGCGGCCGGCCCGAGAGGGCCCACCGCCAGCAAGCAAGGCGGCTCCTTTTCCCCCGGCCATGGCCAGACCGTGACATCTTCGAAGTACCGCGGGAGCCCGGTGCCGAGAGCACGCAGCACGGACAGCTCGTGGACCACGGACCCGCAAAGCACCTGGCGGTAGAACCGGCCCAACCCGGCGGGCACCGCCCCGAGCGCTTCGACTGTACGTTCTTCCTCCTGCTTGCGGCTACGTGCCATCAACTCCGGGTCGACATCGTTATGACGGACAAGGCGCAGGTGCGCCACCTGGGGGGCATCAGCGGGGTGCAGGACGGTGACGCGCACCAAACGGGGCTGGTCGAGCTCGCACAGGCGCTTGCTTGCCTCCTCCACGACCGGGTCGTACATCTTCATGTACCCGACTTGGAGCACTCTGTGCGAGCGCGCCGCTTGAGCCTCCAGCTCCCTCGCCTCTCTGACCGTGAAGCAAAGAGGCTTTTCGGACAGCACGTGTTTGCCGGCGCGCAGCGCGGCACCCGCCAGCGGGCCGTGCGAGCCGGTAGTGGCGAGCAACACCGCGTCCACGTCCTCGGCGGCGAGCACCTCGTCCGGGTCGTTGGTGGCGCGCACGTCAGGTCCGAGGCGTCCGGCCACCTCGCGCGTACGGGAAGGGGAAAGGTCGCAGACCACCCGAAGGTCAAAAAGAGCCGACAGCCGCTGCAAACCCGGCAAGTGGACGGATTGCGCAATGGTGCCCGCACCAATTACCGCAATACGGGTGCGACCGGGTGCCACCGTCATTGGTCTGCGACAGCAGGAGTACTGAGGGATCTGCTGATGCTCACTCCCACTGGCCGGCGCCGCGGAACGCAAAGTGACGGCCCTCTATGTAACGCGGCCGCGGCTGGTACTGGTTCACACCCGGGTCGCCTCTGAGGAGGAAGGCGCTCGGGTACGGTTGCTGGTCGGAAACGATCCGGGTCGACGTCGGGATATAGCGGATCGTGAGCCCGCAGCGCCGGTGGGGAGACAGGTTGGCTCGGCTCGAATGGAGGATGTTCGGGTGGTGTACTTCCACGTCTCCCGGTCCGAGGACCATGTCGACGGCCTCTGATTCATCTACTTCCACCGCGCTCTCGGTCCCAAAGACGCTGGCCACCTCGTCGTTCGAGCGCAACCCGAACACCTCTTTACGGTGGCTGCCCGGTATTACGCGTACACAGCCGTTCTCGGGCGAGGAGCGGTCGATGGCCAACCATAAGGTGACCACTTCCATCGGTTCCAGAGGCCAATAGGCGGCGTCCTGGTGCCATAGGACCGCTTCCCCCGAAAAGGGAGGTTTGCAGATGTAGTGAGAGGCGAACAGGGCGACATCCGGCCCGACAAAGGACGCCGCGATATCGACCAGGCTGGGGTCGCTCACCAGCCGCACCCAAAATGGGTCGTCAGTCAACAACGTGTGGTGCAGTTGCTCGGGCCGCACGTCAGGGTGCTGTTCCTGCAGCCAGTCGACGTGACCGCTGGCTTCCTCCACTAGCTCCGGGCCCAACACGTTCCTGTAGATCACGTACCCGTCGCGCTCGTAGTCCGATCTGGCCGGCGCCGGTTCGCTAACCCGCTGCTCCATGAGGGCCTCCTTTTTCATTGTCCCAACCTCGTTTTCGTGCTCTCGACCGGCAAATATCTAGTGGGTGCCAAGGGGGAACGCAGTCAACCAGGCCCGGGTATTGCTTTCGGTATCAGTGGCGAGCGTGTCCGGGTTCCGGCCCCGCACGACGCCCATGAAATAGCCGAGGAGTTGGAACGGCAAGGTGAGCAGGACCGGAGCTATGTACTCGTCCACTTCGCCTTGCAAGTGCCAGGTCTCGTCAGCGAACGGGCTGAGCCCACCGGTCGAGCCGTACTCGATGGCAAGAGTGGGTGCGCCGCCCGCCCGGGCCGCCCGCAACACGTCCACAATGCGGCCGTTGGCCTCGCCGCCGGCCGCAATGGCGGCAACGAGCCTGGTCGGCCGGACCAGCGAGAGGGCGTCGTGGTGAAAGTCGCCGGTGCGGTACGCCTTGCCCACCATCAGGGTCTGCTCCTCGATCTTGAGCGTGCCCTCGCGCGCACTGAAGTAGTTCGGCCCGGAACCGACCACGAAAAACGATTCCAGGCCCGCAGTTCTCTCGGCGAAATCCTTTACCTGTCCGGTGAAATCGGTGAGGAACCTGTCCCCGGCGGCCGGCAGCGCGTCCAACGACTGGTCCAGGGCGGCGACGTTCGTCCACGGCGCTGCCAGCTGACGCGCCAACATGGTCTGGAGGAGCGCACGCGTGCTGATCACAGAGATGCACGGCCCACAGCCTTGGCGAGTGATGTAGACGAGCGCCTCGTCCGATTCGTCGAGGACCGGGCTGACGTCAGTGTTCGTCAGGGCCAAGGTGAGCAAGCCGGCCTTTTTGGCGGCGAGCACAGCCTCGACCGTTTCGGCGCTCCCACCGGTGCCGGAATGAGCGATGAGAAGGGTCCGTTCCGGCACTACTCGAGGAAAATAGTTAGCCAGCTCGTACGACTCTATGGCCGCGGTACTCAGGTCGGTGTAGTGCGCGAACGTGAAGGCGCCGTGCAGCGCGGTAAAAAAGGCCGACCCGCACCCGGTAAATATCACGTGGTCGACCTCCCGGGCCTGGATAAGTTTGGCCACCCGGGCCACGTCCGCGTCCATGGTGCCGAGGATTTCCCGCCACTGCCCAGGCTCCTTCTGGATCTCGTCGAAAACGAGGAAAGGGTGATCTTTCCTGACCTCGGGAGCCTCGCGGATTATGTACCACAATGGGGTTTCGCGCGCTTCCTCCATCAGCCAGGCCGGGGCCGGTTCGTCGGCAGTCGGGGCGGGCTGTCCGGGATGGCGGTCCATGAGTTGCTGAGCCCAGCGGGGGAACGTTGCCACTTTCATACCTCCTGTATCTGTTGGGGATCTTTGTCGAGTTGAGCGACCAGGCGGGGCCCTTCGTCCGGCCCGAGCTCGGGCCCGGACAAGGCGCGCCACGCCACGCAATTGCCCAATGCCGCCGCCCTGGTCAAGTCGAGGCCGGTAGACAGCCCGTACACGAGCCCGGCGTTGAAACTGTCGCCGGCGCCGACCGTGCCCAGCGGCTCCGGGCCAAGTGCCGCCGCCG
Source organism: Acidimicrobiales bacterium (assembly GCA_030039575.1). Classification (GTDB taxonomy): domain Bacteria; phylum Actinomycetota; class Acidimicrobiia; order Acidimicrobiales; family Palsa-688; genus Fen-671. The sequence goes on from JASHVH010000268.1 coordinate 13,297, forward strand.
ATACCCGCTGGGCCGGTTTCCCGGGGCCTCCCGAGACGAGTGCCCCATGAGCGCCGAGCTTGACCACGACGTGCCTGAACCCCACCTCCTGGATCCGCCGCAGCCCCTCGGCCTGCTCGTGGCAACCGGTCATGTCGCCCAGTTCGGCCTCGTTCATGGTCAAGTACACCCGCGGCCCCGCCAGCCCGGCCAGTTCCGAAAGGCCGGGGCGGCCGAACAAAGGCGGCCCGATGTCCACCAGTACGGGCACCGCTAACTTGCCCAGTGCTGCCAACCAGGCCGTCACCTGGCCGAGGTCAGGGAACGGGCACGCCGCGATAACGACAAAGCTCGTCGTCCCGTTGGTTTCCGGCACACCGTAATCGCACGGCCCGGGGAAGAAGAAGGACATCCGGTTGCCGGTGGCGTCTGTCCCTACAAAGTTCGTTGAGCTCTGCCCCCCGACCGGGCCCCGCACCTCCACGCCCCCACCGGCCAGCTCTCCCAGTAGCCAGGCGCCCCAAACGTCGGAACTGAGGTGGGTGTGCAGGCGCACCCTCAACCCGAGGCGGCCCAGGAGCCAGGCCGTTCTCCCCGCGTTCCCACCTACTTGAAGGCGGGCCGCCTGGTTGGCCACCACTAGGGTCCCGGCGCCAAATTCGGCGCCCGTCCCGCGTGGGAGGTGCTCAGCTTCTGAGAATATGTCGGCCACCGTGTTCCCGATCACCAGTACGCTCATGCCCGGCTCGCCACCTTGGTGCCCCTCAACCTTTCACCCCGCCGGACACGACCCTTACCAGGTAGCGCTGCGCCACGGCGAACATCAGCACCGACGGGATAGAAACCAGGACAGATGAGGCCAGTATGGCGCCCCAGTTCGTCGTGTTGGCGCCCTCGAACGCGTACAGCCCAACCGTTACCGTGAACCTCCCGGAGTTCGTGATCAACGAAGACGCCAGCAAAAAGTCCTGCCAGGCATTGATAAAGACGAACACCGAAGCGGCCGCCACCGCCGGTGTCACCAGTGGCCGCAACACGTACCAGAAGGTCTGGAACCGGGAGCAACCGTCGATCGACGCCGCGTCATCCAGGGCCAGCGGGATGTTGTCGAAGAAGTTCCTCACCAGCAAGATCGCCAGCGCCATATTAAAGGCCGCGTACGCCACCCCGAGGGCGACCAGGTTGTTGAAGGCATGAGCCAGCGACCATACGTGGTACAGGGGGATGACCATGGCGGTGGCAGGAAGGATCTGCGTCACCAGCACCCCGTAAAAGAGTACCGCCTTACCTCTGAACCGGAGCCGGGAGTACCCGTAGGCCGCCAGGCACGACACCGGGATGCTAATGGCCAGCGCCGCCGCACACGCGATGAGGCTGTTGAGGAACTCCTGCGGTATTGCGGTGTGCAGCAATACGTACTGGTAGCTCGAGACCGTCGGGCGGAACAGCGAGAAGGTGGGGGCGAACACATCGCTGCCATGGAAGGACTCGAGGACCGTCCACAGGAACGGCACCAGCACGATCACCGCCACGACGACGCCGGCCATGTTCGTCGCCACCAGTTTGAGACGCTGCGTCACGCTCAGGTCAACCTCCTCTCCCTGATAGCCGGGATGCTGAGGATGAGCACGATAACGAGGAGGATCACAGAAAGGGCGGACGCCTCACTCAGGTTGAAGTCGCTGAAGGCGGTGTTGTAAATCCAGATCGGCAACGTCAGGGTGGCATTAATCGGGCCCCCCTGAGTTATCAAGTAGATGCCGTCAAAGTAATTGGCCGTCCAGATCAGGCCGAGCACGGACGTCACTATCAGGACGTTCTTGATGTAGGGCATTTCAATCGAGACGAGCACTCGTAGCCGGCTGGCCCCGTCTACCCGAGCCGCTTCCATGAGCTCCGGCGGGATCGACTGTAAGCCGGCCAATATCATGAGGAAATAGAAGGGGGCGCCTTTCCAGATCCCGGCGATTATGACTGCCGGCATGGCCAATGTAGTAGATGACAACCACGCCGGGGCGATCCCGAACAGCGTCTTCGTTACCTGGTCTATCGGTCCGTTTTGCGAGTACAAGAACGTCCAGGCGGTGGCGGCCACGATGCCTGGCACCGCCCACGGGATGATCATCAGCGGTTTAAGGAACTTCCCGACCCAGAGCCGGCGGTTGAAGAAGAGGGCGAGTAGCAGGCCCAGCAGGAACTGCCCGACGAATACGCTCGCTGTCCAGTAAATCGTCAGCCACAGAGAAGAATAAAATTGGCTGCTGCCAAGGATTTGACCATAATTGGAGAACCCGACGAACTTGTCGCTCCCGTACGACACCGTAAAGAAGCTGATGACGATGTTCCAGACGGCCGGGAAGGCCATTATGGCCAAGAAGATCAGGTACGACGGGCCGATCCACTGAAGGGCGGCCATGAGGCCGTCGGAACGGGCCCTGGTCAGCCTACGCCGGGCCCCGTTGCGCCCCGGGGCCGACGCGGCTACGGCTGCCGGCTTCTCGACCCCGAGACCGACGGTCCTGGTCCCCGCCGTCACCGGTGGTCGCGTCCTATTGGCTGACTCGCCATCGGCCTCGACCGGGCCTTTGGCCGGCCGAGCCCCACAGACCAGACTAGGCCCCAACCAGCCTCGGCGGCCCCCAGACTGCGGGCCGCCGGCCAGAGGTGGTGCCCTCTGTCAGAGGGACGGCTGGCCCTGCGCGACGAGGCCGCGGTGCAGACCGACAACGTCGGCGGTCCGGGTGCACCGCGGCCTCGTGTCATGCGGGCAGGGGGCCACGCATCATTACAACAACCCCTGAAGCTGAGACTGCAGGGTGCTCATCTCGCTGGGCACCGAATGCCCCAACTCTGTCGCCTCCACGGCGTTCAGGATGTCTATGCCTTCCTGGTACATGTTCGCCGTCAATGGCACCGGTTGCTGAGCATGCTCTTTCAGGATGTTCCAGAAGATCTGGTACTCAGGGCCCTCGATGGCCTTGTCCAACGGTGTCGACGCCTTCACGGCGGGCATGATACCGGTCAGGTCGATCTCGTTCTGAGGAGCGAAAACGTACGAATAGAAGTCCTCGATGGCCTTCATTTTCGACGCGGGGGCGAAGGAGGGCACGGACAGGATCCACCCGCCGGTGTTGGAGTCGACCGAGACATCTTTCATCTCGGTGATCCCGAACTGCACCTTCGGGTTGACGCTGAGGAACGTCCCAATAGCCCAAAACCCATTGTAGAGCATGCCGGACTGGCCCTTGGCGAAAGCATCTTCAGATACGCTTTGGTTTGCTTCTGTAATATCGGAGGCCGGCCCGTACTTGCTCAGTTGGTCCCAATACTTGACGGCCTTTTCAACCGCGGCCGAAGTCGCATAGGCCTTGGTGGCTGACGGGTTGATGAACTCCCCGCCCGCTTGGAAGACGAGAGGCCCGATGTTGTTGTAAAGCATCGACCACTTCTCGCCACCGGCGTACTGGAAACCATAGACCCCGTGGCCGAGCGCCGAGATCTTCTGGGCCGCATTGAGGACCTGGGCCCAGGTGACCGTCGACCCAAAGGGGGCGAGGCCGGCTTCCTTGAAGAGGGTCTTGTTCCAGTACAGGGCCCTGGTGCCAGTATCAATAGGGATGCCGAACGTCCCCTGTGGCAGCACTACTTCTTTCCACTCGTTGGGGTAAAAGTCACCGGGCTTGACATTGGGCAAGCCCACTATGGTGCTGGCGATGTTTTTGAGGTAGCCCTTCGAAGAGAAGAGCCCGTAGTCGCCCGAAGTGTTGACGTCGGCGATATCCGGGCCGGACCCGGCGGCAAAGGCCTCGTCGAACACCGTGTCCAGGTTGGCGAACGGTATGTAGCGTGTCACAACCTTAATGTTCGGGTATTTTGCTTCGAAGCGGCTCACGAGCCCCGGGTAGGCGGCACCCATGCAACTCTGAGCGCCCGGCCCGGGGCCGCACTGCCACAGGTTGATAGTTGTCACGCTGCCCGAACTCGAAGCACTGGCAGATGACGCCAGCCCTGTGACAGACAGCGTGGCGGCAATGGCCAGGCTGCCGGCCAAAGTGGCGCAGGAGCGCTTAGCGTTTCTCATCATTACCCCTTTCTATTTTGATGTGTCTGTAGCGGACTTCCAAGGTCTGCATCTATTGGAGTTGTCATTGTGCCAGCGGCTGGCACCGCTTTCAGGTCGGTGCGGTTCGGGGGGAGCCTTAAGCGGGCGGGCACCGTCCTCCCGGTCGTCAAGAGCCCGTTGCTCTTCTTCCCGGGTGCCTGCCAGGACTAGCAAGCCACGTCCGCGGCGGCGCGGCCAGCGCCCCAATTCTGCTCTTCCAAGGCTTCCCCGATGCGAACAGACCAGCCGACCCCCGTCCAGACCGCAACCCAAACTTTCCCGGCACCAAGGTCCCGGCCTTCTGAGCTGCGACTTGATGCTCGTAACCCGTGCCGTCCCCCCTCTCATCTTGAGCCACGGTGCCTCTGCACTTGTTCTGTGTGTAGCCTACAACTTGTCAGACAACTGGATGATCAATGCCTATACTAAGCCGCCGCTAGTTCTCGTGTCAACGCAGGCCCGGCCCGAGGGGACAGAGCTGCATGCCATGCACGAGGTCAAGTCGGCCCCGGGCCGCGAACAACCTGGTACCCGATTAAAGGAGCCTGTAGCCGGCCGCTGCAGGCGAGATTGGCGCCCGCCCGGTGGCGTCGTCGCCAGCACTGGGACGTGCACCATGGGCTCTTTCGGGCGGATTTTGAAGGGTCTCGTAGCGTGAGGTTGTCTATACTAATCTCATGCGGAACACCGGGCCGGGGCTGACCGGGGAGAGTGCCAACCGTGCCCCGAGGCTCTCTGGCGCTGTGGCAGGGGCGCCAGCTGTGGCGGGGTTCCGTCCCGCCCGGGGGACTGGTTGAACAAGAGATATTCCCCCCGCGAAGCGCAGTACCAGCTGATCGAGCGTTGGCTACGGCAGCGGGTACAGCAGCTCGCCCCCGGTGACCCGGTCCCCTCGGAGTTCCAACTGGCCGAGCAGTTCGCGGTGAGCCGGATGACCGCCCGGCAAGCGGTGCAGAACCTGGCGGCTGAGGGGCTCGTCCGCCGCCGGCGCGGCCAAGGTACCTTCGTGGCCCCACGTCCGGTCCATCGCCGGGAAGGCTCCTTAATGAGCTTCACGGAGGACATGCGGCGCAGGGGCATGACGGCTTCGTCCGTACTGCTGGAAGCCAGCCTGCAGCCGGCCAGGGTTTCAGACCTGGAAGCGCTTCAACTCGACGAAGGGGCGCGCTCAGTTGTGATCCGCCGGCTCCGGCTGGCAAACGGGACGCCGATGGCCCTCGAGCACGCGGTGCTCCCCACCGACTGCGCTGCTGTGCTGGCCATGGACCTGGACGGTTCCCTCCACGAGGCGCTGATCAGTCTTGGCCGAGTACCAAGCATCGGGCACAGCTGGATATCGGCCACGGTAGCCTCCAAAGCTGAGGCGGCTCTTTTGGGCGTGCCCGCACGGTCCGCCTTAATTACCGAGCGGAGGATCATTTACAGTACTGCCGGGTCCCCGATCGAGCACACCGAAACACGTTATGTCGCAGATCGTTATGTGATCGACGCGGTCTTCACTGCTTATTCGAGGCCGGCGTCGCCGGACGGCGCGCCGGGCCACGTCGGCGCTGAACTGGCCCCGGTCGCACCTTGACCCCCCGGCGGTGAGCCACCGCCGGTCCCGCTCGGGCGGTGCCGACCACCCCCTTGTCTTAGCCGCCCGAACCAGTCAATGGGCAATAAGCGGTGTAGATGCGGAGAGTATTATCGTAACGTCACAGGGGCGCTTCTAAAGGAGTGACGGCACGCAATGCCGGACGAAATTGAAGACGCAGTCAACACGCGGACGCGTTCCAGCAACCTTCGGATAACAGACCTCCGCGTCGCCAACCTGCGGGGCGTGCCCTTTCGTTCCACCATTGTCCGCATCGACACGAACCAGGGGATTAGCGGCTACGGCGAAGTTCGCGACGGCGCCAGCAAGACCTATGCCTTGATGCTGAAACACCGCCTTGTCGGTGAAAACCCCTGCAACGTCGACAAGCTGTTCCGAAAGGTAAAGCAGTTCGGCCACCATGGCCGCCAGGGCGGAGGCGTGAGTGGCGTCGAGATGGCCCTGATGGACCTGGCCGGGAAGGCATACGATGTGCCCGTTTACGCTCTTATCGGGGGCAAGTTCCGTGACCGGGCCCTTTGCTACGTCGATACCCCGTCGTGCGCCTCGGCCGGCCAGATGGGGGAGCGCCTGCTCGAACGGCGCGAGCGAGGCTTTAAGTGGCTGAAAATGGACGTCGGTACCGATCTGCTCCGGGATGTCCCCGGCGCCGTTATATCGCCGCTGGGGGCTCGGGAAAGCAATACGACTATGCACCCATTTACGGGCGCCCAGTTGACGAGCAAAGGGGTCGAGCACCTCGTCGACTACGTCGACCGGGTTCGCGCTGCCGTGGGCTACGACGTCCCGCTGGCCGTCGACCACCTGGGCCATATCGGGCTGGGCTCGTGCCTTCGCTTGGGCCAGGCGCTCGAGCCGTTCACCCTCGCTTGGCTGGAGGACCTGCTGCCCTGGCAGCTCACCGACCAGTGGCGGGAATTGACCGCTCGCATCAGTACCCCGACTTGTACGGGAGAGGATATCTACTTGAAAGAGAACTTCCGCCCGCTCCTCGAGAAGTCCGCTGTACGGGTCATCCACCCTGACCCCGCCACCGCCGGCGGGATCGCCGAGACGAAGAGGGTCGGGGACCTGGCACAGGAGCATGGTGTACCGATGGCCCTCCATCTGGCGGCGTCCCCGGTAGCGACCTTGGCCAGCGTGCACATCGCCGCCGCCACAGAGAACTTCCTCGCCCTCGAGCACCATGCAGCAGATGTCGCCCACTGGGATGAGCTCGTCACCGGGTTGGGGACGCCGC
>JASHVH010000269.1 GCA_030039575.1 Acidimicrobiales bacterium
CGAGGAGGACATCGTCGGGAGGTTGACACGCCAAGCCTTATTGAGTGTTTTCCGGGAGGCAGTCGAGCCTTCCGAGCTCGCCAGGGCGGTCGCCGAGCTCGATGATGGTTCGGCCATTGAGGTGGGCGACGACCTCCCGGCGTCGGCTTATGTCGAAGCGCTGCGCCGGCACCCGGGGTTGCGAGCGCCGGTCGGCAGGTTGGCCGGGTCGGAAAGTGCGGTCGCCCTCGCCGCGGCGACAGAGCTGGTCCTCGAAGGTCTCCACCTGTCCAAGCGGCTCAACAAGTACCCGAGTGGCCGGGGCGCCAGTTACAGGGCGCGCCGCTCGGACGGCCGGTAACAGGCCCCTGGTATGGCCAGAGCCAACTATTCCCGCTGGGACGGCACCCAGGAAGTCGGCGACCTCTCCGGCGACGACGTCCTGCGCCGCCTCATGGACGACCTGCTGGAGCACGGCGACCCGGACCAGGCCCTGCGGCGCTTGATGCAGCGTGGTTATCGCGACGCGTCGGGCCGGGACATAGCCGGTCTTCGTGAGCTTCTCGAGCGGGTCCGCCGGCGGCGGGCGCAGCTGGCCAAGGACGCCTTCTCCGAACTGCAGGCGGCCATCTCGAGCACACCCCCGGAATTGCTCCAGCGCGTCAAAGAAATGCTGTCGGCGCTCAACAACCTCGTCGAACGCCGTGACTCCGGCGAAGATGTGCAGGCCGGCTTTGAACAGTTCATGGCCGAGTTCGGTGACCTTGTGCCGGGTAACCCGGCCAACCTCGAAGAGCTGCTGGAGGGCCTGGCCCGACAGCTCGACGCCGCCAGGCAACTGCTCGCCTCACTGACACCCGAGCAGCGAGCTAAACTGGCCGAGCTTTCCGAGGCCCTGCTGGAGGACGACCTCGACCTGCGCATGGAGCTCGAGAGGCTGGCCGCCAGCCTGACGAGCTCTTCGCCGGGGGACCAGTTGTTCGGCCTTCCGTTCGGCCTCGGGCCGCCCAGTTCCGTGGCCGGCCAGCTATCCGACCTGGGCGGGCTCGAGCAACTCCTGGGCGGCGCACCGAGCCCGGGAGCACTGGCTGAGGTCGACATCGAACGAGCCCGTGAACTGCTCGGGCAGGAGGACGCCCGTTCCCTCGAAGCGCTCGGGCGCCTGGCTCGCGAGCTGCGTGGTTCGGGCTTGGTTGAGCAAAAAGAGGGCCGCCTCCGGCTCACTCCCCGCGGGTTGCGGCGTATCGGCGAACAGGCGCTCTCGGACCTGTACGCGAAGCTGGCCCAGTACCGGGCCGGGCAGCACCCGGTGGGTAGCCCTGGGGCCGGCCATGAGCGCGCCGGCGAGACGAAGGCTTACGAGTGGGGTGACGCCTTCAACCTGTCGATCGAACGGACCGTCCGCAATGCCCTGGCCCGACGCGGGCCGGGTACCCCGGTCGAGCTGGCCCCGGAGGACTTCGAGATCGAACGAACAGAGGCGCTTTCGCGTTCCGCCACGGTGATAATGCTGGACCTATCGCTGTCCATGCCCATGAGGGGCAATTTCCTGGCCGCCAAGAAAATGGCGATCGCTCTCCACGCTTTGATATCGAGCCGCTTCCCGTCGGACTACCTCGGCATCGTGGGTTTTTCGCGCTACGCCCGAGAGGTCACTTTCCAAGAGCTGCCCGAGGTTTCCTGGGACTACGACTGGGGCACCAACATCCAGCACGGGCTCATCGTTTCCCGCAAGCTCCTCTCCCGTCAGCGGGGGACCAGGCAGGTGATCATGGTGACCGACGGCGAGCCGACCGCATACTGGCCTCCTGGCGCGTCCGAGCCGGTTTTCGCCTACCCGCCCACTCGGGAAACAGTCGACGCCACGCTGGTCGAAGTAGGCAGGTGCACCCGCGAGGGCGTCCGGATCAACACGTTCGCCCTCGACGCCACAGGCCACCTGCGCAACTTCATCGAGAAACTCACTCGCCTCAACCGGGGCAGGGCGTTCTACACGTCGCCGGACACACTGGGTGACTACGTGCTGGCCGACTTCCTCGCAGGCAAGAAGACCACCCGGCGCCGGAGTTGGCGGGCCGGTTGACGCGCCACGCTTAGCCCCGGGAAGAGGGCGAACGCGAATTCCCCTCTTGCGGATCTGGCCGCGATGAGCGAAGATAACACTCATGTAGTTACGTTTGACGTAGTTACATGAGTGCCATCAGGCGGGCCACTCGGGAGTTGCAGTTGCGAGGGCCCGGAGGTCTGTTTGGAGGCACTCCTCCGACGAGAACACGAGTGAGGGGAGCCGCCGGTGACTGATATCGTGCGAGTTTTTCGCACGCCGGCCGAGACGACCGGGCTCCATTGGGATATCCACAAGCCGACGTGGCAACGGGCCGCGAACTGCTTGGGGGTGGACCCTGACCTTTTCTTTCCCGAGAGGGGTGGGTCGACCCGTGAAGCCAAGGAGGTCTGCAGAGGCTGCGTTGTTCGGGAGCAGTGCCTTCAGTTCGCCCTCGAAAACGGTGAGAAGTTCGGCATTTGGGGCGGCATGTCCGAAAGGGAACGCCGCCGCCTCCGGCGTCGCCGCAACGGGGCACCGTACCGGGTCAGCCAGGCGTCCTAGGGCGCCCGTCGGCGCGGCCGGCACAGTCAGGGCTCTCTGCGCTCTCGTATCTTCCCCCGGTGAGGCACGCTGGCGAGCAACGGCGCTCGAGGCGTGCCTCACCGTCATTACGTGAGGTGTGGCCTCAGGTCCAAGCGTGATTCGATCGTTCGGTCCGGGGCCAGGTCCAGTTGGCGCCAGCGTCGCTCGGGAGTAGCCAGAAGGACCGCCTGAGGGGCTAACCCGACCAATTCGGCTCTGGAGATGGTCGCCGACTTCGCCACCTCGTCCCAGACCGCTGCCGGCCCGATCAGCAAGGGGCGCAGCAGGTTGCACGAAACCTGGACGTGTTCGCCGAGCGCGAAGGCCAGGGCGCGCACCTGCGCCGACCTGACCGCCTTGGCTACGGCCCTCGCCCCGTCGAGGTCGGTCCCGGTCAGCCACAGGTTGTAGGCGAGCATCAGGGGCCTGCACCCGACCGCTACGGCCCCGGCCGTTGGGTGCGGCACCTGGGGGCCAAAGTCTGGCCGCAGGCTGCCCCACGCCTTCTTCCGTACTTCTGGCAGCGACCGCTCCGGCCCGTAGAGGAAGACCGGCAGGCCAAGCTCATCGGCCGCCCACACGGCAAAAATATCCCTGGCCTCTCTGGCCCGCCGGCTGAAGCCGCCGTCTCCGTCAGCTCCGGCGTCCCGGAGCGGCCATCCTTCGAGGGCCACCCAAGGCACCACATCGAGCACGCCAAAACGCGGATGAGCACCTTCATGTGCACGCAGGTCGAGAAGACCGACTGCCGCCCGGGCCAGCTCCCGTACGGCGGCGTGCAGTACGTCATCACGGCCGGCCAGCGTCAGCACGCTGCGGTGATGGTCGCAGTCGCTGTGCACGTCCAGGAGGGGTTCACCGCCCGCGCCCGCCAAATTGGCCAGGACGGCTTCGTCACAGCCCTCGCTGACATTGACGACGCATTCGAGCATGTAACCGACAGTCTGGTACCCCCTGCTCCGAGAGCGCCAAGAACCGGTGCTCGTGGTCGGCTAGCAGAGGAAGCCCGCGTGGAACGAGAAAGAAAACAGTGAGGGCTGGCTCCGGGCCGGCCAACGGAGGTTACTGCCGAAAAATTGCTTCGGCGGTAACTGCGGCTCAGCGGGTACGGGCGCCGGCGGTGCCGGGCTGGGCCGGCTGCGAAGCGGGCGTGCGCGGCGGAAGACCGCGGCGACTACGCGCAATGCGGCGGCGTTCGCGCTCTGAGCACCCACCCCACACACCGTGCTCAATGTGGTTTTCGAGCGCGTACTCCAAGCATGGCGCCTTCACAGGGCACTCTGCGCAATATCGGCGCGCCACCTCGACCCCAACCCCGTCACTCGGGAAAAAGACCTCGGGTGGCAATTCCCTGCACCTTCCCTGCGCCATCCAGGAAGTATCCAACTTGACCTCCGTAGCCTTGTGCAACGCACGCTGATCTTAATTTACGTACCTGGCTGGCCCGTGGCTTCGAGCCACGAGAAAACCAAACCAGAGTGCGGCCTCATCAAGCGGGACATGCAGTGTTGCCTCTTCTACTAGTTTACTCGAGGCCCCGCTGTCAAGGCAGTCACCAAAACGTGTTGTTCAAGGTACCGGCCCCCTCTTCCCAACCTCGTGATAGCAACTTGACACGCGGCTAAGTGTTAGATGAACATTGATGTTGATGAGCTTGTGGATAAGCCTGCTCCTTCTCACCTAGGTGAGCACCAACCCGGTGCTCGCCGAGACCTCCTGCGCCTAGTGGCCAGGAGGTTTTTTGTTTCCCGGTGACCGAAAGTCCACCAAAGAAAGGCCAAGACATGACCCGCCCGCCGATCGCCACCACCAAGATGCCCTTCGAGAAGTACGGCGCCACCCTGCCCCTCGTGCTCGAAGACCGTACCTGGCCCTCCAAGCAACTCGGCCGTGCTCCGCGCTGGTGCAGCGTCGACCTTCGCGACGGCAACCAGGCCCTCATAGACCCGATGGATCCTGGTCGCAAGCTGGCCCTTTTCGAGGCGCTCATCGGGATCGGCATCAAGGAGGTCGAAGTCGGCTTTCCTTCCGCCTCGTCACCGGACTACGAGTTCGTACGCCACATCATCGAAAAAGACCTGATCCCGGAAGATGTGACCGTGCAAGTGCTGGTCCAATGCCGCCGCGAGCTGATAGAGCGGACTTTCGAAGCTATCTCGGGTGCGCCGCGGGCGATCGTGCATTTCTACAACTCCACATCGGAACTGCAACGGCGGGTCGTGTTCCGCCAGGAACGCGAAGGGATCATCGAAATAGCGACCAGTGCCGCCCGCCTGTGCAAGAAGCTGGAACAGACTGTTAGCGGGACCGAACTGCGTTATGAGTACTCGCCCGAAAGCTTTACCGGTACAGAGCCCGACTTCGCCTTCGAGATTTCTCAGGCGGTCGCTGACGTGATCGAACCCAGCGCCGGCTCGCCCCTCATCGTCAATTTGCCATCGACAGTGGAAATGTACACACCCAACGTGTTCGCCGACGTCATAGAGTGGTTTGGGCGCCACCTCGACAACCGCGACGCCATCGTCTTGTCGGTCCACCCTCATAACGACCGGGGGACGGCGGTAGCTGCGGCCGAACTGGCCATGCTGGCCGGCGCCGACCGTCTCGAGGGCACCCTGTTCGGCAACGGCGAGAGGACGGGCAACCTGGACCTGGTCACAGTGGCGCTCAACCTCTTCTCGCAGGGCGTCGACCCCGAACTCGACTTCCACGACATAGAGGCTGTTCGGCGGGTGGCCGAGCACTCCACTCGTCTGCCCGTCCACCCCCGTCACCCGTACGTAGGCGACCTGGTGTACACGGCCTTCTCCGGTTCGCACCAAGATGCGATCAAAAAGGGCATGGACGCCCTGCCCGCCCCGTACGAGAAGTGGGAGGTGCCATACCTCCCGATCGACCCGAAGCACACGGGCCGGACATACGAGGCCATCATCCGGGTCAACAGCCAGTCCGGTAAAGGCGGGGTCGCCTACCTGATGGGCACTGAGCACGGCCTTGACCTCCCGCGGCGGCTGCAGGTGGAGTTCTCCCGGACGGTGCAGGCGGTAACGGAGGCAACCGGCACCGAGATCAAACCGTCCGAGCTCTGGGAGGTCTTCGAGAAGACGTACCTGGCCGACGACGGGGGCCTGCGCCTAGTAGGGGCGGAGGTGGCGACCGAACGGGCGACCGACGCCCACATCACCCAGGTAACCGCCCAGTTGCTCGTCGACGGGGAGCACCGGAGCGCGGTTGGCAAGGGGAACGGCCCGATCGACGCCCTCGTTAACGCGCTGGCCGGCCTGGGCGTAAACCTCTCCGTCCTGGACTACCACCAGCACGCGCTGACCGCTGGTAGCGGGGCTTCCTCGGTCGCGTACGTCGAGGCCGAGGTGGACGGCGAGGTGGTATGGGGGGTCGGGATGGACTCGAGCATCCTCGACGCCTCCTTGCAGGCTGTGGTCAGCGCGGCCAACCGGCTCAGAAAACGGGCAGCCTAGTTCCGGGGACTTCCGAAGGGCAGGTGACGATAGCTAGAGCACATAACGTCCTCTAAGCTCGATCCATGTCCATACAGCAGCCTGAGGCCGCCGGCCCGCCCCGAGGGCACGTCAGGGTCGTCTATCTCGGCCCTGTCGCCCCGCATTGGAGGGTCGACTCGGACTTCGGGGACAGGAACCTGATCGAGGAGCTCCGACAGCGGATCCTGGCCCGCCTGCTGCTGTTGCCCCCGCACGACCCACAGTTCCGCCGGAACCGGGAACGGATCGTCCGTGACGCGGAGCGGGAGAACGTGCTGCTCGAGTGGGACCTGGGCATGCCCGAGGACGAGGAGAACGAGTTCATGGGCAGCGTCGAAGGCTAACTATGGCGGGGGAAGGCGACACGGACGGTTCCGCTCATGGTCCTGCGGGTGGAGACCGGCGTTACATAAACAGAGAGTTATCGTTCCTCGAGTTCAACCGACGCGTCCTCGAACTAGCGGAAGCGGAAGAGCAGCCGCTGCTGGAGCGGGCGAAGTTCCTGGCCATTTTCTCCACCAACTTGGACGAGTTCTTCCAGGTGCGCGTGGCGGGTCTGAAGGACCAGTTGGCCGCGGGCGTCTCGGGGACGGCGCCGGACGGCCTACCCGTCCCTGACCAGCTCCGGGCCATCCGGGCCGAGGTCGAGAGGCAGGTGGCCGACCGGTCGCGCATCTATTACGAAGAGCTGGTGCCGCGGCTGGCCGAGCACGGCACCCGGCTGGTGGACTGGAGCTCGCTCACCCCGTCTGACATCACCTACGCCGAGTCGGTGTTCGAAGCCCAGGTGTTCCCTGTGCTGACGCCGCTCGGCGTCGACCCGGGGCACCCGTTCCCGTACATATCCAACCTCTCGCTCAACTTGGCCGTGATGGTGCGCGACCCGCAACGGGGCGAACGCCGTTTTGCTCGTGTGAAGATCCCGCCGCTCCTGCCGGGGTTCCTGGCCCTGCCGGACGGAGAGCGTTTCGTGCCGGTCGAGCAGGTCATAGCCGCCTTCCTCGGTGAGTTGTTCCCGGGGATGGAGATCGAGAGCTGCCACGCCTTTCGCGTCATCCGGAACGCGGACCTGACGCTGGCCGAAGAAGAGGCGGACGATTTGCTGGAAGCGGTCGAAATGGAACTGCGCCGGCGCCGCTTCGGGCGAGCCGTGTGCCTTCAGGTGGAGTCCAATTTCAGCGCCGAAGTCCGGGAGCTGCTGACGCGAGAACTCGACCTGCGCCCGGAAGACGTCTACGAACTGCACGGCTTGCTCGACTACGCCGGGCTCTGGGCCATCTACGCCCTGGACCGTCCCGAGCTAAAGGACGAGCCGTTCTCGCCCGTTGTGCCGGGGCGGCTGACGGCACCGGAGGATGGCACCACGGACATCTTCGCCGCCATCGCCAGCGAAGACATTTTCGTGCACCACCCTTACGAGAGCTTCGCCCTGTCCACCGAGGCGTTCATCAAGCAGGCAGCCCGCGACCCACGGGTGCTGGCCATAAAACAGACCCTCTACCGGACATCAGGTGACAGCCCCGTGGTGACGGCCCTCATACGCGCCGCCGAAAGAGGTAAGCAGGTAGCCGCCCTCGTAGAGCTGAAAGCGAGAGGGGACGAGGCCGCCAATATCGGATGGGCCAGGGCGCTCGAACAGGCAGGCGTGCACGTGGTGTACGGCCTCATAGGCTTGAAGACGCATGCCAAAACGGCACTAGTCGTGCGTGAGGAAGGCGACGGCATCCGGCGTTACTGTCATATAGGCACCGGTAACTACAATTCGTCGACCGCCCGTCTTTATGAAGATATTGGCATCCTGACAGCCTCGCCGGCGCTCGGCGAAGACCTGACCGACCTGTTCAATTCGCTTACCGGCTACAGCCGCCAGTCCTATTACCGGCACCTGATAGTCGCGCCCCAGGCCTTGCGGTCCCGGATAATCGAACTCGTCCAGCAGGAGAGCGAGCTCGGACGCGCCGGCCGCATCGTATGGAAACTGAACAACCTTGTGGACCGGAAAGTGATCGACGCACTTTATGGGGCATCGCAGGCCGGGGCGCAAATAGACCTTATCGTCCGGGCTCAGTGCTGCTTACGGCCCGGAGTGCCGGGGCTGTCGGAAACCATCCGGGTCCGCTCGCTGGTCGGGCGTTACCTTGAACACTCCCGCATCTACTACTTCGGCGAGGGCGCCGACGGCGGGCCTTCGGTGGACCGGGCGTACGAGGCGGCTAACGGTGCGGCAGGGCGGGACGGGAAAGCGGTCGACTACCGCTCCGCGATTACGGATGGGAGCGAGACGAGCCTCAACGGGCCGGGCTCCGCGGCCGGCTTCAACGCGCCGCGTGCCGTTGCCCGCGACAGCGCCGGAAGGTTCATCGCCCGTCCCGGTGGCGGCGGCCATCCTGTCCTCCTGCCGCAGGGTGGACGCTACCTCATGGGGTCGGCCGACATGATGGAACGCAACCTTGACAGGCGGGTGGAGACGCTGCTCGACGTCACGTCCCCCGAAATCCAAGAGCGGTTGCGGGAAATCCTGGAGGTCGAGCTGGCCGATGACGAGCTGGCGTGGGAGCTGGCGGCCGACGAGACGTGGCACAAGGTGCCAGACGTCAAGCATTTCAACGCACAACGGCATTTCCAGGAGCTGGCGCTGGCACGCAGTAGACGTTGGGGTAAGGCCGAGAGGCTTTCCACGGTCGAGTGACGGGCTCGTCGCGATCGGCTAAACACCCGGCCGGCGGCACATCTTTGCCGCCCGGGGACGGGTCCCCGTCGGTCCTGGTGCGGGCGGCGGGCGGCGTGGTTTGGCGGCAAACGCCGGCCGGCGTCGAGGTTGTAATGGTCCACCGGCCCACGTACGACGACTGGGCCCTTCCCAAAGGCAAGCTGGAAGCCGGCGAGACCGACGAGCAGGCGGCACTGCGCGAGGTCCGGGAAGAGACGGGCCTAGCCTGCCGTCTGGGTACCGAGCTGCCCAGCACGACCTACACCGATGCCCAGGGCCGGCCGAAATTGGTCCGTTACTGGTCGATGACCGTTGTACCGGGACCGCCTGGCAATAGCGGTACTTCGAGCCCGGGCGGTGCAGCCGCCACTCTGTCGCCTGAGCCGAAGGCCCGCCATGAAATAGACGATGTCTGTTGAGCCACATTGACCGAGGCGCGCCACCGGTTCACTTACCCCCGGGACGTGGTCGTCCTGGACGCTCTGGCAGACCT
>JASHVH010000270.1 GCA_030039575.1 Acidimicrobiales bacterium
CACCGGGTAGTTCCACGGCCCGATGACCAGGACGGCGCCCAGGGGTTCAGGCACCACCTCGGCCCTCCCGGGCCACAGCACCCAGGGCACGGCCACCCGGCGGGGAGCCGCCCACGACGCCACCTGGCGACGTACGCCCTCGATGTCGCGCCGGACAGCCGCTATATCTGTGAGCCAACCTTCGAGCTCGGGCTTGCCTAAGTCGGCCGCCATGGCGTCGGTAAGCACTCCGGCTTCCCGGTCGAGCAGCCACACGAGCTCACTGAGCTGGGCGCGGCGCCAGGAAAGGGGCCGGGTCAAACCGGTCCGGAACGTCCCCCTGAGTTGCTCGGCTAGCGCAGAGAGTGGCCTCACTGATGTGAGGGTACCGAGGCCGGCCTCTCCATCGCGTGCAGTTCAGGCCCTATTCAGGTCCTTATACCCAGTTCCTCGATGCGGTTGCGCATGGCGTGCTCGTCGCGCTCGAAGACCCGGGCCAATGCCCGCACGTCCTCGGCCCTGATCGTGATGAGGCGCCCGTTGAAGTCCCCGCGCTGGATCTGGATCATCCCTATGTACCGGCGTAAGACCTCGCGCTCGGGGGCGTCCAGGCGCTCGAGGCGGGAAAGGTCGATCGTGATCGGGCTTCCTTCAGTCCCCGACGACGCCCGGCTGTCAGAACCAAAGTCCGGCTCGAGCGACATTTTCGGCAGCAACTGGTCGACGGGGACCCCGTACAGGCGGGCCAACCGCTGAAGGCGCAGGACCGAGATGATCCTTTCGCCCCGCTCGTAGGCGCCGAGCACCGATGCCTTGAACTCCCGCTCCGACTGTTCCTCGACGGCTTGCAACGACAGGCCCTGCTGCCGCCGTATGTTGCGTAGCCGCTCGCCTACGTGGCGTGCGTAAGCGGGGGTCATCTCCTCCGCCAGGCTCATGGTTTCTGTCCCATTTCTTGCTTTCGGCCCTCCGGTCTCAAGTGGTCAACACGAAGAGTAGCGAAAACTTGCTACGCAAAGTAGTCGTGCCAACCTGCCTCGGCCTTTACCTCGCACTTTTCTGCGGAGCGGAGCGCCTTTCGCGCGGAGTGTGGTATTTCGGCTCTCAGCCTCGTGCAGTGCACTCCAGCATCACGAAGTGATGGCCAAGCAACTGCACGGGCTTCCCCGCCTGTACCAGGCCAGGTTTTGGCACCGGCCTGGTGTCCGCTGTGTCGACGACGACCCGCCACGGGCCGCCCCATTTCGGGCCGGGGAGCCGGAACTGGAGCGGTTCCTCCCACGCGTTGAAGGCCAGGTAGAACGACGAGTCCGCCACATGGCGACCATGCCGGTCCGGCTCGGTCAGCGACGAGCCGTTCAGGAGCACCCCCAGCGACTTGGCGTAGCCCACCCCCCAGTCGGAGTCAGTCATCAGGCGCCCGTCCGGGCGGAACCAACCGATGTCGGCCTGCCCCGGGCCCGCGGCCAGCTTGCGGAGAGGGCGACCCTGGAAAAAGCGCCGCCGCCGGAAGACGCGGTGGGAACGGCGCAGGTGCAGGACGGCCCTCGTCCACGCCAGGAGGTCGGCGTCGATGTGCTCCCAGTCGTACCACGAGATCTCGTTGTCCTGGCAATATGCGTTGTTGTTGCCCTCCTGGGTGCGCCCTAGTTCGTCCCCTCCGAGCAACATGGGAACTCCCAGCGACAGGGCCAGAGTGGCAATGAAATTGCGGGCCTGACGGGCGCGAAGGGCACGCACTTCAGGGTCGTCCGTCGGGCCTTCGGCCCCGCAGTTCCACGAACGGTTGTCGTCTGTGCCGTCCTTGTTGTCCTCGCCGTTGGCCTCATTGTGCTTATGGTCGTAGCTCACCAGGTCGGCCAGGGTGAAACCGTCGTGGGCGGTAACGAAATTGATGCTGGCCCAGGGCCGGCGACCGGTCGCCTCGTAAAGGTCTGAGCTACCCGTGAGCCTCAAGGCCAGTTCGCCGATCGAAGTGTTCTCCTGGCGCCAATAGTCGCGGACGGAGTCCCGGTAGCGGCTGTTCCATTCCGACCACAGCACCGGGAAGTTCCCTACCTGGTACCCGCCCGTCCCGAGGTCCCACGGTTCCGCGATCAGCTTTATCTGGCTTATCACCGGGTCCTGGTGGATCAGGTCGAAGAAAGCGGAAAGTTTGTCAACCTCATGGAACTGCCTGGCCAAACTGGCCGCCAGGTCGAAGCGAAAGCCGTCGACATGCATTTCCAGCACCCAGTAGCGCAGCGAGTCCATAAGCAGCTGCAGCGTCTGCGGGTTGCTCACGTTTAGGGTATTACCTGTACCGGTCGTGTCGGCGTAATAACGCGGGTCAGCGGGGTCGAGCCGGTAATAACTCGGGTTGTCGAGGCCCCTGAAACTGAGGGTCGGGCCAAGGTGATTGCCCTCGGCTGTATGGTTGTAGACAACATCGAGGATCACCTCGATCCCGGCGGCGTGCAAAGCCCGGACCATTGTCTTGAACTCATTAACGACGCGTTGTCCCGGCCGGGACGCATAACCGTTATGAGGGGCGAAATAACCGATGGAATTGTAGCCCCAATAATTTCGCAGGCCCCGCTCCACCAGGTACTGGTCGTCGACAAATTGGTGGACAGGCATAAGTTCGACGGCGGTGATACCCAGACGCTGAAGGTGCTCGACCACCGCCGGATGGGCCACGCCGGCATAAGTACCCTTTTGCGAGGGGGGCACCTCCGGGTGCCGGCAGGTGAGCCCACGCACATGGGTCTCGTAAATCACGGTGTCGTGCCAGGGCGTACGCGGCCGGTGGTCGTCGGCCCATTCGAAGCCTGCGTCGATAACGATCGACTTCGGCATCGAGGAGGCAGAGTCGGTCCAGTCGATCATCCGGTCGTCGCCGTCTGAAAGCACGTAGCTGTAAACGGCCTGGTCCCATTGCACCTGCCCTGCCACCGCCTTTGCGTACGGGTCGAGCAGGAGCTTGGCGTGGTTGGCCCGAAGGCCTTGTTCGGGGTCATAGTGCCCGTGCACCCGGTACCCGTAGAGCTGCCCAGGCTCAGCCTCGTCCAGGTACCCGTGCCAGACGTACGCGTCCACTTCGGGGAGCTCCAACCGGGTCTCCGCGCCGGCCTCGTCGAACAAGCACAGCTCCACCGCCTCAGCGGTCTGCGAGAAGACCGAGAAGTTTGTGCCTGCCCCGTCCCACGTGGCGCCGAGGGGGTAGGGGTCACCGGGGCTGAGGGCCGTAGGCACGAACGGCAAGGCTACAGGTCGCCGGCTGGGACCATTCAGGCCGGAGCCTTTCAGGACTGTCTCAGCCGGCCGCTGACGACCGGGCCGGCATCGTTAAACTGCCGCCGTGGCAGGTACCCTCTCGGCTCCCCGGCCGGTGGCGCCGGGAGCAGTCCTGTCTGAAGATCGCGTCGAGACGGCCCCGCAGCCGCCCGGCCGGCTGCCGCGGACCGTAGTCCTGGCCCATGCGGCCACCCTGGTTGTGACGTTTTCGATGTGGGCCTACCTCGACCGCAACCTGTGGTTCTTCGGTGATGAGTGGGACTTCCTCACCCGGCGGGGCCTGCACGGCGCCTATTTCAGCCTCTGGGCTCCCCATAACGAGCACTGGTCGGTCCTGCCGATCTTGTTGTGGAGGGCCATATATTCTCTCGAGCACCTTTCGAGCTACTGGCCTTACTTGGTGCCGCTCCTGTTGGCCCATGTCGCCGTGGTGCACCTGGTTTGGCGCCGCTGCCTCCGGGAGGGGGCCGACCCGTGGGTGGCCACCGCCCTCGCACTGTTGCTGGGCCTCCTCGGTGCCGGGGCCGAGGACCTCGTCTGGGCGTTCCAGATCGGCTTTGTCTCCTCTTTGCTATTCGGCCTCCTGGCGATGGAGGTGGTTGAGGGCACCGGCCGTCCCGTCGCCCGCGACGCCGCCGCCGCGTGCCTGGCGCTGGCGGCGTTGATGTGTTCTACCGTGGGCGTGGCCAGTTGCGTGGCGCTGGCCGTACTGCTCCTGGGCCGGTGGGGCTGGCGCCGGGCCGTCACCGTGTTGGCCGTGCCGCTATCTGCCTATGCCCTTTGGTTCGCCCTGGCCGGCCACTCCGGGTTGAAGGCCACCGGGGACAGCTTCGGCGTGCCCGTCTTTTTGACCGTGCCCGTTTTCGTCGCCTCCAACCTGGCTAATGACCTCGGCCACGCCGCCAGCTGGCCCAACGCCGGGCCGTTCCTGGCCGCGGCTGTTATCGCGTGGGGCCTCTGGGGCCGGCGCCGGCTCTTCGCCCGCCATCCCGCCGTGCTGGGCGGGGCATGCGCGGCGGTGGTTTTTTACGCGCTGGCGGCCACGGGGCGGGACCGCATCGGCCCCACGATAAGCCCGTCGCGTTACGCCTACGTGGGGGCGGTCTTCTTGTTGCCGGCGCTGGCGCTCATGCTGACCGACGTGCGTGACATGGCGGCGCGGTGGCGGCCGGCCCGGGGCTCAACGGGCCCGCGGGGCTCGCAGTGGACGATGGCGGTAGTGCCCGTCATGGTGCTGCTGGTAGCGGCGGCCACCGCGGGCAACGTCATCGCCGGCGTGCGATTTGCCCGGTCACGGACCGACTATGTCCGCGGGCTCGAGGACCAGATCATCACCAGCGCGGCGTTATTGCAGAGCGCTGACCAGGTGAAAAGAGCGCTCAACAGGTACCCGATCTGGGCCAGCGGGGCCGCTTCCGGGTACCTGACGCCGTACCTGCTCGCTCGCCTGTACCGCGAGCGCCTGTTGCCGAGGCCCGGGGCCGCGCTGATGACCCCGACCGAGGTGCTCAACGACCTGAGCTGGCTCGACCTGACCGGCTCGTCGCACCCCTCGGGGCGCGGGCGGTTCCAGGTGCTCAGCTCCGTCGGTGTCACCTGGTCCCGGGTAGGCCCCGCACTGGGCCGGCGTCAGCGGGAGGTCCTTCCGTCCGGGCGCGCCGACCTGCTGGGGGCGCGTGACTTCGACCCGGTCATCGACGGGGCGGCAATGGACGAGCGCCGTAGCGTCCCTCTGGACGCCTGGCCGCGCGGCCCCGGCGCCTGTGCGCTGGCACTGCCGGCCGAGGCCCACTTTCCCCTCACGTTCCCGGCTTCGGTGCGGTTGGGTTTCGCCGCTGGAGCAAGGGCTGGCTCGCTCTGGGTCTCGCTCGGCAAGGCGGGTGGGAAGGTGCTGGCGCTTCTGGCTCGTCCTTGGGGCACCGAAGGCCTGCCCGGGAGCGCGGCCGTACAAGGGCAGGCACTGACCGTCCCCGCCGGCGGGCACCTCTGGGTGAACGACTTCGCTCCTGGCGACGACTTGGTCTTGCAGCTACCACCGGGCCGAAGTGCCGAAGTGTGCGGGTTTTCCCCCGCCAACGGGAACGTGGCCTGAGGTCGGGCGCAGGACCGCGGCCGTGGCCGCACCGGCCGTGGTTCAGCCCCACCAAAACGCGGAAGCCACAATCGCGTAAAGGGCGATTAGAGCGACACCCTCCAGCCAGGAGTACTCGCCGTCATAAATGACCACAGCGGCGACGACGACGGCCACCGCCAGCGCCGCTACCAGCAATGGCGGGAAGACCAAGGTGAGGTGGTGCGTCCCGAAGACTGCGCTCCCCAAGACGAGCACGGGCGTAAGTAGAAGGGCGACCTGGAGAGGGCTGTTCAGGATGGTGCTTATGGCGTAGTCAGACCGGGCTTTCCAGGCAAAGCGGACGCCGGCGAAGTTCTCCACGGCGTTGGATGCGATGGCCACGATGACGAGGCCGGTGAACTCCGGCGTTATGTCCAGCGCCCTGGTCGCGGGCACCAGGGACGAGACGAACCAGTCCGAGGCGGCGGCGGAGGCAGCACCCGCAACTACCAGGACGATGACGGCCGTGCTGAGCGGCCAGCCCTCGCGGGCCGGTGCCGACCCGGTCGTGGAGGCCGGCAGCCCGCCGGTCTTGTCCGGGTCGCCGTCCCCCCGGGACCTTGGCCCTCCGCTCAGCCAGAACGGGATGCTCGCCAGGTAGACGAGCAACAGGATCACGGCCGTGATGTCGGATAACGCTTCGGTGTGGTGCGCCGCCGGGGTCTCGAGCCGGGTAGCCAGGGTGGGCACCAGCATTGCCCCCACCGCGAGGGTGAGCAGGGTAACCAGCATGCGGGGCGCCTCGGGACGGAACTTCTGGATCCCGTACCTTGCCCCTCCGCTCAGGAAGGCCACTCCGAGAACGAGCAAGACGTTGCCGAGCACCGAGCCGACCAGCGCCGACTGGACCACCGACGTGAGCCCCTCCCGCAAGGCGAATATGCACACGAACAGCTCGGGCAAGTTGCCGAGGCTGGACTGGAACAGACCGGTCGGGCCAGGGCCGAGGTACTCGGCGACCTGTTCGATCGATTGCCCGACGACCGCCGCCAGAGAGGCGATAGCCAACGCGGAGAGGACGAAGCGGGCGACGTCGCTGGCGCCTGCTGCCGTCGTTAGCCCCGCCGCCAGTGTGAACACGGTCGAGCTGACGAGGGCCAGGCGCTGCGACGTCTCGAGGGCATCGATAGTGCGGGACATGGCGTCGACCTCGGCCGACGTTACAGCGGCGCTTCTGGTGACGTTGTACAGTGAGGCTTCCTGTAGCGCGCCGGGCGGCGTGGCCGAGTGGTCCAGGCAAGGGCCTGCAAAGCCCTCTACAGCGGTTCGATTCCGCTCGCCGCCTCCAGCGTTTGGGCAGGTCAGAATGGGTACGCAAAGAGCGGTTGGCCCCTAATGGTCAGTCGACAGTCAGTCGACCGTGCCACACGAACCCGGCGGCAACCTCACGGTAAAACGCCTGGCGGTCCAACGGGGCCGGCCAGTTCGATCAGCCCAACAGCCCTCGTTCGTAGGCGGCAGAGACGGCGGCGGCGCGGTCGCGTACCCCGAGCTTGTTGTACAGGTGGAGGAGGTGCGTCTTCACAGTGGCCTCGCTGACGAAGAGCTGGCGAGCAATGGACCGGTTGGTGCCGCCGGCGGCGACGAGGCGGAGCACCTCGAGCTCTCGTGGGCTGAGGGCACTGTTCTTTTGGTCGCCGACCCGCCCCATGAGGGTGCCGGCCACGGCCGGGGAGAGGACGGCTTGGCCGGCGTGGGCCGCTCTCACCGCCCGGACGAGCTCGCCCCGGGGAGAGTCCTTCAAGAGGTAGCCGGTGGCGCCGGCTTCGATGGCGGGGAGGACGTCGCGGTCGCTGTCGTAGGTGGTGAGGACGAGCACTCGCGCCGGATGCCCGAGCTGCCGGAGCCGCTGGATCGCCTCGACACCGCCCATAGTGGGCATACGCAGGTCCATGAGCACGACGTCGGGCCCGAGCTGTTGGGTCTGGTGTACGGCGTCGGCGCCGTCAGCCGCCTCGCCGACCACCTCGAACTCGCCGTCGCCGGAAAACACGCCGCGGATGCCGTCGCGGACTATGGGGTGGTCGTCCACGACGAGGATCCGGATGGGGCTCACCGAGCGGCCTCGACCTGTTGGTTTTCGGGCCCGGCTCGGGGCACGGCAGCGCCGGGCCGCGGGACCAACGGCACCGCGGCGTTGATGGTGGTCCCGCCGCCGGGAGCGGTTTCGACGGTGAGGCACCCGGATACCGCGGCGAGGCGCTGGCGCATCCCGAGGAGGCCGTAGCCGTTGGTTTGCGCCGCAGAGTCGAAGCCGGCGCCGTCGTCGGTGACGTCGAGGAGGACGGCGTCGTCGAGGTAGGTCAGGGTGATGTGCACCTGTGTGGCATCGGCATGCTTGGCGACGTTCGACAGCGCCTCCTGGGCAGCCCGGAAGATGGCCGTCTCAGCCTGCTCGTCGAGCGGGCCGGGCGTCCCAGTGGTCTCGACGTCGACGCGCACGGCCACGTGTGCGGACCAGGCGCGGGCGAGCTCGTCGATCGCCTCGGGCAGGCTGGCGCGCTCCAACTGTTCGGGTCGCAGGGCCCGCACGGAGCGGCGGGCCTCGGTCAGGCTCGACCGGGCCAGAGCGCGGGCTTGAGCCAGGTGCCGGGACAGCATGGCCGGCCGGTCACAGGCTTGTTCTGCGGCTTCGAGCTGGGCCACGATCCCAACGAGGCCCTGGGCCAAGGTGTCATGGATCTCGCCGGCCAGCCGTCGGCGTTCCTCGACGACGCCGGCCTCGCGAGCCTGGACGAGGAGCTGGGCGTGGAGCCCCGCGTTCTCGGCCATGGTGGCCTCCAGGCGGCGGTTGGCGTCAGCCAGCTGGTCGATCATCAGGCCCCGCTGCTGGTTTTGCTCTCGTACCCGGTTGGTGAGGGTGATGAAGCCGGAGATGGCGACCAGGTTGATGGCGACCAGGACCACGTAGACCACGGTGTGGCTCGACCAGTCGGTCGGGTAGCCGCCCGACTGAGAGGCGGCGAGGACCAGAGCGGTACCGCCAAAGCCGGCCCAGCGCCAGCGCCCCCGGAGGTCGTCCGCGAAGAAGTAGCCACTGAAGGCGAACACCCCGTACCAGGGGTTCACCCAGACCAAGAGCCCTGCGAGCGCGATGTGCACGGCGGCGGTGGCCACCCGGGCCGGCTCGGTGGCGGCCGGTCGCGGGCGTGCGGTGTGCACCGCCGACCAGACGGCGGCCGCGGAGACGACGATCAGGCCGTCGTCAAAGCGGGACCAGGTGCCGTGGCCGCCGGCGACGGAGATGGCGGCCAGGCCGGTGGCCACGGCCAGGAGGGGGAGGAGCAAGAGCCGGCCCAAGCGGTCCAGCCGGGCCTGCCAGCTGTCGGCCAGCTGGGTGGTGCTCACGCTTCCCATCGTCGCGCCGTCCGACACGCCGTTCACGCCCAGCGGAACACCCGGGTAGCCAACGCGCCGCAGGCCAGGGCGTAGCCAACCAGGACCAAGAGAGCGGCCGTCGACGGCCATTGCCCCTCGATCGATGCCTGGACGGCCCGGGCCCCGGCACCGAGAGGGGTGTAGTCGCTGACGGTCCGCAGCGCCGGTGACATTTGCGTCCGGGGCAGCCACAGGCCGGCGAAGAACATCAACGGGAACAAGACAACTGTCGAGACGGCCTGGGCCAACCGGGCGCTCGGGGCTAGAGCGGTGATCAGCACCCCGATACCGAGCACGGCCACGGCTACCAGGAGCAGCGAGAGCACGAACCCTCCCAGCTGGTGGGGCACCGGGACGCCGCAGGCGATGCCCACGACGAGCAGGACGACGTCGATCGCCACCCCCACCCCCAGGTAGATGAGCGCCTGGGCGCCCAGAAGACGCGAAGGCGGCACTGGGCTGGCGGAAAGGCGGCGGAGAATGCCCTTCTCCCGGTAGGAGGAGAGAAGGCTCGACAACAGGTTGACCCCGGACATGAGCAGCGTGAACATCATCAGGATCGGCAGGTAGGTGTCGAGGTAGCTGGTCCCGTCCAGGGCCTTGGCCGGACGGCTGGTGCCCGGGACGACGCCGAGGACAACGGCTGCCGCCACCGGCAGCAGCGCCATCCAGATGAGCGGCCCTGGCATCCGTAGGAGCAGGACCGCCTCGGTCCGGGCCAGCTTCCAGAACGTGTGCCGGCGGGCGGGCGTCGTAGCAGCGATCGTCATCGGTCTCCTCCTCGGGTCGCGGGGTATTGGTGACGCGCGGGCTGAGTTCGCTCGGCTCGTTCGGTGATGGCCAAAAAGGCGTCGTCCAGGCTGGGCTGCTCGACGCGCAGGTGATGGGCCAACACCCCGAGCCGGGCCAGCAGCGTGCTGACCGCGGCCAGGGCCTCGGTATTGCCCACCACGAGGACCTCCTCGCCCCGACGGCTTACTGACTCCACCTCGGGCAACGCGGCCAACAACGCGTCGTCGACCGATTTGGACGGCACAAAGCGGATGCGTTGGTTGACCTCGAGGCGCGACGTAAGGGCGGCTGGCGAGCCGAGCGCGGCCACGCGTCCTTCGTCGATGACCGCTACCTGGTCACAGAGGCGTTCGGCCTCGGCCATGAAGTGGGTCACGAGCAAAATCGTCACCCCGCGGTCACGGACCGCCTCGATCAGGCTCCACGTGTCACGCCGGGCCGCAGGGTCGAGCCCGGTCGTCAGCTCGTCGAGGATGGCCAACGTCGGGTTGCCCACCAGGGCCAAGGCGATCGACAAGCGCTGCTGTTGGCCGCCCGAGAGCTTGGCGAAGCGGGTCTTGACCTGCGGGCCGAGACCCAGCACGTCGAGCAGCTCGCGCCAGTCGGCCGGCTCCTCGTAGAAGGAGCTGAACAGCTCCAGGGCTTCGCCCACTCGCAGGTTGGGCTGCAGCTCGCTGTGCTGCAATTGCACCCCGACCCGGGCCGTCACCTCGGCCCGGGCCCGGGCCGGGTCGTAGCCGACGACCCGCACCGAGCCGCCGTCGGGTCGGCGCAACCCGCTGACACACTCCACCGTCGTCGTCTTGCCCGCACCGTTGGGGCCCAGGAGGCCAAAGATCTCCCCCTCCTCGACAGTGAACGACACATCCTCCACGGCCACCTTTTCGCCGTAGACCTTACGAAGCCGTTCCACCTCGATAACCGCCACCGCACTTATCCTCTCGTCGAAGTTGTCCTCTATATCGAGTATCCGGCGGGTCAGCCGCAGGCGGTATCGGCCACCCAGCCAAAATCCGAACCCTGTCTGGTGGGTACCGGCACCCACCGATCGGTGGATGCCGACGCCGATGTGACCGGGGCCAGGCCGCAGTTGGAGCATTTTGTTGTCAATTCAATTTGCAAATTCGATTTCCATTTTCGTGCCCGCGGCCGGGTCGGCCCAAATCTGGCAAGGGTCGGCACAAAGCCGGCCAGCGGCCTGAGGTCCCGGTGCGCTGACCGCCGCCGGCGTTAGGCGCGGCGGAGAATATCGTCGACAATAAGGGCGGCCGCCGCTGGGCACGCCTTGGTGAAGCCGAAGAACGGGCCGAAGTCGCGTGTGGCGGAAAAACCGGGTACGTACAGGCCCGGCACCGACGATTGGAAAGCCTCGTCCAGCACGGGGAACCCGTCCGCCACATCGAGGCCTGCCCCGATTAGGTCTTTCAGGTAAGGGACACTGGCAAGGTCGGCCTTGTACCCAGTCGCAAATACGACGCGGTCAACCGTCAGGCAGTCCCCGCTCGACAGCTTTACTGCCGCCGTGCCGCTGCCTGTCTCGGTGACTTCGACGACTTGGGTGCTCGGCCAACTGTGGAACCGCTCCCCTGTCAACCGTGGCGTGAGCCACCATTCGAGGGTGAGACGTCCAACTTCCCAGAACCTCCGAGCGATTTTTTGCTGGTCGCCGTCCGTCAGGGAACGCCACCACCCCGGTTTAGT
>JASHVH010000271.1 GCA_030039575.1 Acidimicrobiales bacterium
CCCTCCATGTACCTGCTGACTGTCGCGGGCACCCCTACAAGTGGAGGGGCGGGCGCCGGTATTGGCCGCAGCGCCGTGGGCGGCGGGACCTACCCGGGGACACCAACTTTTGGCGCCGGGCACCGGCTTTTGCCTTCGCCGCTTGGCCACGGCCAATGCCAGGCTGTGGAGTTCAGCGACCGCTCGGTCCAGGCCCAGATCGCTGTGTACGACACGAACTGCACCGTCGCCACCGGCGTCCTGGGGCCGGCGGCGGACGGGGCCAAGGGGGCACCTTATAAGGCGGACGGTTTTGCGTGCACGGCGACCGAGGAGGGGGCCGGCTCGACTTGGGCCTCGGCCTGGGGCTCGGACTATTACGCCTACAATTGCGCTGACGGAGCGGCGCAGGTGGCGTTCAACTGGGGCACGGACTACACCTACTAGACAGGGGCTGAACGGGAGCTGGACCAGCCAACCCGCAAAGGGAGCCACATGAGCAGGGGAACCCCCGTCGAAGAGCTGATCAGCCAAGCGCGCGCGGAGGGGACCTACGTCGAGACACTCGTCGTAGCGGCGTATTGGGGGCCGCGGCCCGAGCCGCCCGGCTCCGTGGCGTGGCGCATGTTGGCCACCCTCTTGGGCTTGGAAGACCTCGGGCTGACCGGGGGGCAGCCATGGTGGGACGACGACGCTCCTCTCCCGCTCGAGGAGGCTGCGCTGACCGAGCGAGTCGCGCGCGGTGTCAACCGGAGCAACACGAACCACACCACTATGAGGGATCTTGGGTACCGGGCGGGCGCCTATACAGGCCCAGCGGCCCGTGACGACCGCGGGGTCAGCCTTATGCTCCAAGCCGCCTCGTCGGCCACCCGTACCGGCAACTCGGTCGTCGTCAAGCCTTGCCGCCTGGAGGACCGAGAGGACTTCGCCGCTCGAGCCGGCGGGGTCGTGCGCCTGCTCGCCGAGGCTTGGGCGCCCGACTGGGCGATCTTCACCCGGAGCGACCTGCGCGACGCCGTGCGAGGGGGGGCCCCCTACCCGGGGGCCGTCACCTGGATCGCCGACAGGGACGGCGCCGGCTTGGCGGGGCCCAGAGCAGAACTCGGGGTGGAAATGGAGCGCGTAGCGGGTGGCACTCTGGTCGACCTGACAAAAGGCGGGGAGTTGCCTGCGGCCGGTGAGGTCGTGGCCCTGCGCCAGCGGTTGGCAGCGCTTGGCTGGGTGCCCGCCCCGCCGTCCTCATGACGACAATTTCCTAGGTACCTTCGGCCAATTCGGGGCCCCGCCCTCCTCGTCCGGCAGCACGGTCGTTCAAACCTTCTTCACAAAATGACGGCCACAGCATCACATTGCCGGTAAAAGATCACACAGAGCGGCGACGGCCGGTCAGAGCAGGCAGAGGAGGAACCAGCAAAATGGCAGGGCTTATACGAGTCACACCCGAGCAGCTTGAGTCGGCCTCAGGGCAGCTCAACCAGGGCGCCGGGACGATCGATGCACTTTTGAAGCAACTTTCCGGCCAGGTGACCGCTCTTGGTTCGGAGTGGGCCGGCATGGGCCAGCAGCGCTTCCTGGCCGCGTTCCAGCAGTGGCAGACGGCTCAGGTCAACTTGCACCAGGCCCTCGAAACGATCTCGCAGCTAACCGCCCAGGCGGCCGTTTCCTACCAGAGCAACGACCAGGCCGTAGCTTCCACCTTCGGGTCCATCTAGGGCCATGTTCCCCTCAGGCGGGGGGGGCACCGCCGGCGGGATCCCTTCCATCCCCGGGGAACCGGGCACGCTTTCCGGCGCCGCGGCGCGACTTGGTGCCACCGCCGGCGCCGTGAGGGACTGGGGCTCTCAACTGGGTTCCACCACCTCCGGTCTGTCCGGTACGACCTGGTCCGGCCAGGGAGCAGTCAGCTTTGCCACCTGCGTGTCCAAGCTGGAGGCAAATCACCGATCGGCTGCGGCTGCGCTCGCAGACGCGTCCAGTGCGCTCTCGTCGTACGCCTCAGTGCTGGCGGAATGCCAGGCCAAAGTCAAAGCCGCCCAGGCGCGCGTGGCCCAGGCGCAGTCCACGGCGTCATCGGCGCTGAGCCAGCTAAATTCCCAGCCGGTCTCCCCCCATGACCCGGGCGCCGCGGCGGCGCGGGCCTACGCCGAGGCGAACATCCAGGGCACTATGGAACAGGAAATCGGCCTCGCCGTCAGCGCCGGGCAATCGGCCTGGGACCAGTTCGAGGCCGCCGCCGCCCGGGCGGCCGCTCAGGTCGGCAACGCCATCCCGGGTTGGTCGTCGGTCTCCAAGGACATCGGTTGGTTGAACGACAAGGCCGGCTTCGGTCTCGTCCCCCTCGGGATCGGGTTCCTCGCCCCGCTCGGCCGGGCCGGTTTGCGTTGGGCCCAGACCGACTCGGTCATCGAAACCGCGAAGGCCGGGTGGCGAGAAGACAACCTGGCGCCAATCGAGGAGCAGTACCAGGCCGGGATGCTAACGGAGGTCGAACGCGACGCCGCGTTTGAGCGGTACGACTACTACGAAGGGCTCGCTGTGCAGGGGTTCAAGAACGATGCGCAACGGCTCTTTGGGACCGGCGGGCTGGACGACCTGCCCCTCGGGGCCCAGTTGGCCGGGTTTTCACGGGTCTTGGCCGGGGCGGCGGTCGCCTCGGACGTGGCCGAGATCATTTCGCCCGACGACTCAGGGGCGGTACGTGGCCTCGACCGCGGCATGGCAGCCGCCAACGGGGTTGTCAGCGCGGACGCCATGTTGGGCGGCATAGGGACAGACGCTCTGGGCGGTGCGCTCGGGATCGCAGACGTCTCGGCAAGCTGGGTACCGGTGGCGGGGCAGGTGCTCCTGGCCGGTACCGCCATCTACCTGGCCGGCGACTGGGCCTACAACAATGTGAAGTGGTTCCACAACGGGATCGACGACGTGGGCCACGGCCTGGCGGACGCTGGTGAGGGCATCGCGCACGGCGCCGAGGACGCCGGGAAGGGCTTCGCGCATGGTGCTAAGGACGTCCTGCATTTCTTGGGGCTTTAAAAGGCCTTTTCGGACAAGGAGAAAAGGGATTGCTCATCGAAGTCGAACCAGAAGGGCTGTCCGGGGCCGTTCCCTCGATCAGCTCACTTGCCGGGGACCTGCTATCCAGCATCGGCACGTTCAGCTCAGCGTGTGAGAGTGCGGCCGGGGCGGCCGGCCACGCCGCTGTGCAGGGGGCCATCGAGAGCTTTCTTGCCGCCGGCGCCCCAGCCCTTTCCAACCTATCTGCCGCCGAACAGGCCACCTCCGACCGCCTCGGCCAAGCCTGCAGGAGCTACGTGTCCAACGATGACTCCGTAATGGGCGGCGGTAGCCTCGGGCCATGACCGGGCTGACCGTCGCCGCCGGCGTGGAGGACATCGCCAACCCCGACATGGTGGCTCTCGCCCTGCGGCGCAGCGATGCGGGCCTGCGCCACCATCTCGAGCCCAGCCGGTTCCCGGGGGCAAGGGTGCTCGTGCCGTTGGGACCGTCGGGAAAGCCCGTAGTAACCGAATCCTTCCGCACCGTCCCTGTTTTCAGTGACCTCGAAGCGCTCGAGGCCTGGGTCAGACCGCCTTACGGCTTCGCCCCCGACCCGGAGCTGGAACCCGCGGTGGTCACCGTAGGCACCCTGACCCTACCTGGTGGCATAGACGAGCTCCTGGCCGGGGGCGCCTGGGTGGTGGTACTAAACCCGGAAGGGCCGGGGTCTTCCCATCTCGGCGGCGTCGTGGGTGAGACCCCCTTGAAGCCGGAGGACCTAGATGACCCTCCTGCCGAAAAGGGCTTCCTGGGCCGGTCCAAAGGTGCCGGCCCCAATGACCCCCGGGTCAAGATCCCCGAGCGAAGCAAGCTGCGGGACAACCTGGCCCAGCTTCTGCAGCAGGGTTTGGGTGCTCGCGACGCCGGCGACGTGGGCCGCGCATTAACCGTGTTGAAGCAAGCCGATCGCATGGGGCGCGAGATGGGCGCCAATGTGAGCTCCGTAGTCGCCACCCTCCACGCAGCTCCGTTGCTCATCGAGCAAGGCGACCGTTCTCAGGGTTCTGGCCTCGCCAACGTGGGTGCCATGGGCTCCAACCGTCACGCCAAGCCCAGGCTGCAGCTGGAAGGGCTGATGATGGTGGCTGATGACTCGGCGTACCGCATCCAGGAGGGCAAGACCGTTGCCGCCGGCGCGGCCGCCTCGACGGCTGACTGGCTGCGCCGCCTGGCTGACGTCGCCCTGGAACAAGGTTCGCTGTCAAGCGCGAGGCATGCCGAGCTTTACCAGCGAGCGGACCAGATCGCCGCTACTTACAACGACCCCCTCAACAATTACAACCCCGACCACTGGACGCCCGAGGGTTGGCGGAAGGATTACGGGACCGACCGATGAGCTCCGTCCGATGAGCGCCGGCCGTTGACCGCCAGCCGATGACCGCCGATGAGCGCCGGCCGATGAGCACGGACTTGCTCGGCCAGGGTTCGAAACTGCCGGCCGCCGGCGGGGTAGAGCTGGCGGGCGCCCGTCAGTGGGTGAGGTCCCTGCTCGTTATGCCCGGGCTTTTCGTGGCGGTGGTCGCCGTTTGTGCCGCGTCAGGTGCTACGGCTTGGCCGGTCATTCTCACCGTAATGTCTGTGCTGACGGTCATCTTCGAAGCGCTCCTGCTGCGCAACGGCGTCACGAGCCTCGTAGTGAGCCCCCGTGGGGTTGTCTGGCGCAACCGGCGGGAGACGAAGACGGTGCGGGCAGAGGACGTAAGCGACATCTTTGTACGGCACACCACGAACGGCCCGGTAATGGCCATCGCCGATGGGCCCACCAAAATCGGCCTGTCCCTCCGGTCGGTTTACCGTAAGCCAATGGCCCGTGAGGCCTTGGCCGGCTTCTTGCGCCGGGCCGGGGTCGACCTCCCTTCCCTTCGGGGCCTCGGGCTACCGGCACCCGTCTTGGCCCCGAGGACCGTCGCCGGGCCCATCCTTTCGCGCCCGGCCTGGCCGGCGAGGGGGTCGCAAGGGACCGGCACCTGGCAGACGGGCCGGCCCGATGATGACAATTTCGAATACTTCTTCGACCACCTCGGGGCCATGGGCTCGTCTCCTGGCCACGCGGCCGTTGTAGGTGGGCGACACCGGCCCTCCGTACGGGTCGGAGGGCGGGCTCTCACCTGGGTCACCTTCGCGGCCCTGGCCCTGGCTGCAGCGGTCGGCCTGCTGCGCCTGTTTGTCTAGCCCCGTCGGCCGCAGCCGGCTCGCGCACGGCTTCCCGGCGAAACTCCATTGCGCCCGAGCGCCGGGCGCCGGGCGCACTCCAATTTCGGATGCGAACTCTGGGGTTTATCGGATGACCCGGGCCCGACGCCTCGCTCGCATCACCCCGAGCGCCCCGTTTTCGGCGCCAAGCTCTTGGTTATTGGAGAATTCCGGGGCTGGAAACTGTTGTTGGAATTACCTTTTCGGCCCCAAGAACGATAATCAGCCCCAGAACTAAACGGTAAAACTCAACCTTGCTTTGAGGCGCCAAAAGAACCGCCAAACTGTCGTGCGTTCGGAGGCGAGGCCCTCCGTGTGCCCGCGGCCAGGCCACCGGGTTACACCGACTTGTGGTGCGCTTGCCGTGTCTTGGCCGCCGCGCTCTTGCCACCGGCGGCGCTCCCACCCAAACGGCTGGAAGACGGCGGCCACGCGACCCCGGGGCCCAAGCGGACCAACGCCACCTCGTCGTGCTGGGCATACGCGGCCAGCTGGGCGGCAACACCCGACGGCACCAGGATCGTGACGTACGAGTCGCCCGTCTGCCCCGGTACGGAGGTCAGTACCTGGGCAGTCATCATCGGCCTGGGCGCCGGGTACGGGGGCTGCGCCGCCGCCGGGACGAAGAGCACGCCCACGTGGTCCCCAGGCACTAGAGCGCCGCCACTGGGCGCCTCATTGGGCGACAGGTCCAGCCCCACCAGGGCCTGGCCCGGCCCGGGGAACGGCCCGCTGGCTAGTTCGGCGGGCATAAGCAAGGCCCCCGCAGGCAGGTCGCTACGGGCGCGGCGGCCCAGGATGCTCGCTTCGGCCGAGGCCGGGAAGTACGGCAGCGCCCGTGAGGGTTGCCGGGCGCCGTTGCTCGGGCCGGGACCTGTGACGACGGTCATGACAGTGAGATCGGCCCGGCCGATCGCCTGGCCCTCCGTAAGGGGTTGGGATAGCCCCAGCACGGCGGCCGTCGCTGGGCGAGGCGGCGGTGGAGCGGGCGGCGGCCAATTAACGCTGGGGCCCAGCCGCACCAACGCCACCTCGTCGTGCTGCGCATAAGCCGCCAACTGGGCGGCAACACCTGACGGCACCAAAACGGTGACGTACGAGTCCCCTGTCTGGCCCGGCACCGACCCCACTACCTGGGCGGAAACAAACGGCCTGGGCGCCGGGTACGGGGGCTGCGCCGCCGCCGGGACGAAGAGCACGCCCACGTGGTCCCCAGGGACGAGGGCGCCTCCGCTCGGCGACTGGCTGGGCGTCAGGTCGAGCCCTACCAGGGCCTCGCCTGTTGCCGGGAAGGGCGCATTGGCGAGCTCGGCTGCTGTGAGCAGGTCCCCCGCGGGCAGCGCACTGCGGACATGACGGCCCACAAGGCTCGTTTCGGCCGTGGCCGGGAAATAGGGCAGAGGGTGTGAGACGGGCCGGGCACCCTTGCCCGTCCCCCGGCCGGTGACAATGGTGATGACTGCGAGGTCGGCCCGTCCGATCGCCTGACCTTCGGTGAGTGGCTGGGACAGCCCCAGCACGGCCGCCGTCGCCGGGGGAGGCGGGGGCGGGGGCGGAGCCGGCTTGGTGAGGCGCCCAGCCAAGAACGAACCAGCACCGGTCCCGCCGGCCAGGACCAGCGCCACGAGCACCCATGGCCATTTGCGCCGGCGCGTCCTGCGCAACGGCTCGGGCGGCAGCTCCCGCTCCAAACGAAGCCGCTCTGGGCTGGCCACTCCGAAGCGGCCGAAGAGGACCTCGGGCGCGGGAGCGGGCGCGGTCGCCGCCACCTGCTGGGGTGTGCCCGCCGGGGCCGGAGGGTTACCAGGCACCAACGCCCTGCTCATGCTTCCTCCCCCAACCATTTCACCTGAAGAGCCTGGCCGCGGGGCTGGCTGAACGCGTGCAGGCTGATACGGTCGCCATCGACGACGCCGGCTTCGTGGAGCGTTTCGGTGAACTTCATGGTGAAAGCCTCCCTGGTATCGCCGGACCGGGTGACGGTCACGGCAATGTCAGCGGCCCGCAGGCCGAGCGCTCCGGTCACCGGCGTCAGAAGTTCCGACAAGGCCACATCTGCGTCGGCGACCACGTCCACCTCGCGTTTGGTCGTCGCCACCGTGACCAGCACCGTGCGGGCGACGCTCATGACAGGTAGCCGCCCGTCGCCCCGGCGGCAGCGGTGGTGGCCGCCACCTGCCGGCAGGGGCCGTCGCCGCCAGCCGGCAGACAACCCTGCACGAGCTGTGCCCCGCCGGACCGCGTGACGACCCATCCGCGTCCGGGGGGCATGTGCTGGGCCTTCACCCCGGCCACCAGGCCCTCGTCCGGACTGCCCGATAGCACGACCGTGGTGGGGCGCAGCTCCCGCAGGCGCTGGGAGAAAGGCTCGAAGCTGGTGCGTTGCGAGCCCGTCACCCTGCGGGCACAAACGACGTGGAGCCCGACCGAGGCGGCCTGGGCGACCACTTCGGCG
Organism: Acidimicrobiales bacterium; assembly: GCA_030039575.1. Classification (GTDB taxonomy): domain Bacteria; phylum Actinomycetota; class Acidimicrobiia; order Acidimicrobiales; family Palsa-688; genus Fen-671. The sequence goes on from JASHVH010000271.1 coordinate 7,688, forward strand.
AGGGGCGCCAGCGGGCTTCCCATGGGGCTGAGCAACCAGTCGTAGTCGTCCACCATCAGGAGCATTGAGGGACCTTCCCACCGCCTGGCCCGCAGCTCGGCCACGCTGGCGCCTTCGGGTGGTACCCGGCGGCCGAGTTCGTCGGCGAGGTCGCGGGCCAGTTTTTCGGCCCCCGCGGGAGAGGTGACATAGCTTTCGACATGAGGGTCCTCGGCGAAGTCGATCAAGGCACGAGCGGGGTCGACCAGCTGGACGGTCAACTCGCCGGGCGAGACCCGGGAGTAGATGTAGCTCAACGCCCGGGCCAGCAAAGTCGTCTTGCCGCTGCCTCCGTCGCCGTACACGGCGAGGTGAGCCCCGGCCTCCAGGAGGTCGACCTGGACAGGCCGGGCCCGGAACTCGCTCAGTCCCAGCAGGAACCCGGCGTCCCGGTTTACCGGCTTGGAGCCCGCCTGCTCCGCCAGGCCGTCGACCTCGTCCTCACGGACGGCATCTGGCAAGGCGGACACCCTGGGGGCGCGGGCCGTGCCGGCTGCGGCGGCCGCTCCGGCCACAGCCTGAGCGATGGCCACGGCCTCGCCGTCCGGCCCTGGGCCGGCAGACCACGACGGCAGCGCCAGTTGGAACAGCTCCCCGTCGCGGGTGATCCCCCTCCCCGGACGGTCGGAGGGCAGCGCCTTGGCCGCCTCCCGCTTCGCCAGCGTCTCGGCCGGGTCGCCGAGCCGAAGCTCGAGCTTGGTGCCCAGGGCGTCCAGCAGTTGTGGGCGTACGTCGAACCAGCGGTTGGCGCTCAGCACCACGTGCACTCCCTGGTGGAGGCCCGTGGTAGCCAGCGCCGACAGTTCGGGCTCCAGCTCCGGGAGGGCCTGTCGCAACATGGCGACGTTGTCCACGACGACGAAGACCTCGGGCTCACCGGTGCCCGGCGCCCTGCCGCCGGCGCGTGTGGGCGAGGACCGGCGCCGGGACGCCCGGTCGGTGACGAGGCCGCGCATGTCCTGTACCAGCCGGGCAGCCGCCTCGGCTTCCCCGGGGCCCACCACGGCGCCGACATGGGGGAGCCCTTCGAGCACGAACAGCCCCCCGCCCCCGAGGTCGAGGCAGTAGAACTGGGCTTCGTCCGGCCCGAACCGTTTGGCCAGCGACAGGACGAGGCTGACCAGCAGGGTGGACTTCCCCGTTTGCGGTGCCCCTGCCACGCCGAGGTTGCCCCCGCTCCCAGACAGGTCCCACGCCAGGGGCTCTTGCCTTTGGGCGCGTGGCAGGTCGATGATGCCCAGAACAAGCTGCCGGCGAGCGGTGTCCGCCGCCGACGGCAAGGCGCCCAGCGTCACGGCCGGCGGCAGCGGCGACAGCCAGATGCGCCGGGCCGGGGTACCACCCAGGGCCGAGATGACCTGGACCAGCGCCTGCAGCTCCGTGCCCTGAGCCTGGTGCGAGGCATCGGTGGTCCCGGCGGCCGAGCTGTCGCTGATTTCAGGGCTGTCCTGGCTGGTGTTGCCCTTGGCCTCGTCATCGGCCTGGTCATGGCGTAGCAGCGTCAACGGCCGTAGTGCGTTGGTGGCCAAGGGGCTGCGTTCCATTCGCGCCGGCCGGTTCGGGAGGGTGGTAATGGCTCCTTTGAACCTGCTCAGGGACTCGTCCACCGCCAGGTAACCGAGGCCCGGCACAGCAGGCAGCTCGTAAGCGGCCGGCGAGCCGAGGACGCTGCGCGACTCGGAGGCGCTGAACGTGCGGAGGGCGAGACGGTAGCGCAGGTGCGGCTCCAGTACCCGCACCCGGCCCTCGTCGAGCCTCTGCGTGGCCAGCAAGAGGTGCACGCCCAGGCTCCGTCCCAAGCGGCCGATGGCATTGAAGATGTCGGCGAAGGCCGGGTCGGCTTCTAGCAGTTCACCGAACTCGTCAACGATGACGACGAGGTACGGCAACAGCCCCGGCTCTTCCCCCGGGGCGGGGTTGGGGCCCCCGCCTCCGGGAGGAGCCTGGGGTTGGGGCCCCAGGCCGGCGACATAGGCACGGCCCGGGGCGGGGTTGGGGCCCCCGCCTCCGGGAGGAGCCTGGGGTTGGGGCCCCAGACGGGCTAAGTGGGCATGGTATTCGCCGATGGAGCTGAGGTCGCCAGCGTCACGCAGCAGCCTCTGGCGCCGCTCGAGCTCGCCGGCCAAAGCCGCCTTGACCCGGGCGATCAGGTCCGGCTCGTCG
>JASHVH010000272.1 GCA_030039575.1 Acidimicrobiales bacterium
CGTCAACGCCGACCCAACCCTGGACCGGGTACCAACTTTTCACGCTCCCGGGTAGCTGTTCGACGTCGGGCTCGCACGGGACGCCGTTGAAATCACCGAGGAACGAAGAACCCTCGACCGTAAATGGGAAGGCGAAAAAGACGCTCTCAGGGCCCTCGACTGCAACTTTGTCAAAAATCCACTCGACATCCAACCGCCGGCTGGCCTGCCAGAGTGTAAAAGTGCACCTGGCCGACCGGACCCCCGGTCCCACAAGGTCGATGGGCAAGCAAGCGCGGCCGGCGCCCACCTTGGCCTCGTGGACCGTGACCTCCGCGGGGCCGTCGTAGGCGAACTCGGCGTCGTCACGCCAGGAACCGAAGTCCTTGGCCGAGAAATCCGGGAGGAAGAGCGCCTCGCGGCCTTCGGGTGAAGTCACCCGTTCGTAGACATATTGGCCCAGCCGCCAGCCTCTGTACGACCCGGCCAGGTCCAGGCCGGACGCCTTGTCCACCCAATGGGCCAAGCCTCCTTGACCCGGGTCGACCTCAACCCGGTAAGCATCGTTTTCCAACCAATTCCCACCGCCCCGCAACGCAGCCGTCTTCACGCACGGCTCGCTCAAGTAGGCGTAACCCCATGGGGGGACTTCACCCCGGACGGTCACCGGGCCAGCCTCCGGTTTCTCCCCTCCCCACGGGACCCCCTCAGGGAAGAACATGTCGAGCACCCCTACCGGTGCCGCCCCTCCGCGCTGACGGGGTTCGTCCACGATTACATGCCGAGCCCACGGCAGGGTGTTGAGGACCAGGACGCCGCGCTCGTCGTCCAGAGGGTACGCCTCTTCTGGCGTTAGGTCGCCCAGGTTAAAACGTCCCTCAGGCGCCCCCTCGCCGAGAGACCGGGCCACTTTGGCTGCCGCCTTGGCCAGCATGTCATGGGCCGAGGCCGAGGCCCTGAAGGCATAGCCGGCTTTGGCGTTTTCCTGGCCCTTCGTCCAGGGGTCGTGGGGCGCAGCCACGCTGGCGTAGGCACCCCAGGTGTGCTCGTCATAAAGGCTCGCTTGCTCGTAGGCCGAGTTGGCCTCGGACCGTGAGAAGGGGAGCTGGCCCCAGTCTTTGAGCTTGACCCAGGTGCTGAGCGTCTCGGCCATCCCGAGCAATTGGTGGGATTGGCGGGACACCGCCGTCTCGAAGGCGGTGGACCCCACGCCGTCACACCACCAGTCCATCCATTCGCCCCGCATTACCGGGAGCTCGACGTCCTGCGCCCTCAAGATCCTGGCGAATTCCCGGTGGGCGACAAGCTGGAGCCGGGGACTGTGCCCGAGTTCGTTCCACTTCCGCACGAAGTCGGCGATCTCGAGGTCCGGTGGGCCGTTGTCGACCCGCATGGGGTGGGTGGACTGGAAGAACAGGAAGTCAAATGGGTAACTCTCCCTTGACTCCAGTTTCTTCACGCACTCGGCGATCTCTCTTTCTGCATAACGCCAATCGCCGAGCTTGAGGACGCTCCGCCCGAAAAGATAGTGGTAGCCGTTCCAGACCAGCAGTCTCCTCCCGCTGGGAGCCTCCCACCAGAACGCCATCGGGTAAGGCTTGGGGACGCCTCCTCTGACCGGGTTGATGGACATCGACAGAAAATCGATGTCCATATCCATAAGCAGGTCGGCGTACAGCCATGCGATCCCGTTCACGTCCGACTGCATTGCCGTCCCCACGTCCAGCCCCCAACGTTCCCGGAGACGCCGCACCGGGAGAAGGCTCCGGTACATCTGCTCCACACCGAGAAGCGGCGTGAAGTTGTACTGCATCGCGCCGATGTCCAAGCGGCCCATTTCGTGCCACTTCTTGAACCGTTCGAGCTTGGCCGGCCCGGCGGATTCGAGGTAACGCTCGGTCGTACCGGTTACTTCGCACGTCCAGCGGTATTGCGCCTCCTGCGGGTAGTCAGCGGTCCGCTCGCACAAGTCGATGGCCTGGTCGATGAACTCCGCGTGCTGCCGGAACACCAGGTCCTGGTAATCGGTGAACCCGATGTCGGTGTGGCTATGGTTCAAGATGTAGAACGTTTTGACCTGGCCCACTACCTCATCTCCCTGTGAGCAGCGTTCGTCGGCACGGCTCGGCCGTGCCCGCGCCGTGCTAACGTTAGCGCACGAGCCAGTCGCCCAGCGGCCGGAGCACGTCCACGGGGCCTTCGACCGGCACCCACGGAATGGGACGACCAGTGGTTCGACCCGCGGGACGGTGGCGTCGACCTGCTGGGGCTCGCCTAGAGCTGCCGCTGCGGCGCCTCCGGTCGCGCCCCAGTCGGGCAGCTCCAGCCTTACCCTGAGCCCGGAGGGTGGCAGAGGGGCGGGATCCCCGCGCCTACCGGCGGCCAAGGGGACGACGCCTCCGGGCCCCTGCCGGCACTTTGGCCGCGCCAGTTCTGTCAAGGTGCCCCGGAAGGCTCGGTAACATGGGACCTGACACTTCCTCACTGGAGACCGAATGAGCTTTTTCAAGCGTGCTCACGACATTGTCGAAGCCAAAGCCAACCGGGCACTGGACAAGGCCGAGAACCCAAGCGAGATGCTGGATCTCAGCTACGAGCAGATGCTCGAACAGATCACCAAGGTCCGCTCGGCCCTGGTGCAGATCGCCGCCGCCCGCAAACAGCTGGAGCTGCAGGAAGACCAGTTCGCCCACACCGTCGACCATCTCAACCAGCAGGCCGCACAGGCCGTGCAACTGGGGCGGGAGGACCTCGCCCGTGAAGCTCTGAGCCGCAAGGCGGCCGCCCAGGAACAGATCGAGGCTCTGGAGCCACAGCACCAACAGCTGGTGGACCAGCAAGAGAAGATGACCCAGACCCTAAACGCCCTGCAAACGAGGGTGAACCAGTTCCGCACGCAGAAAGAGAGCCTCAAAGCGCAGTACAGTGCGGCGCAGGCATCTTCTTCGGTCAACGACCAGATCGCCGGGATCTCCGGCACGTTCAGTGACTCCGGTGCTGCTCTGCGGCGAGCTCAAGACAAGATCGCCACCGCCCAGGCCCACGCGGGAGCGCTCGACGAGTTGCTCCAGTCGGGAGTGCTCGAAGATGTTGGGAGCGACCAGGGTGACGACATCTCCAAGCAATTGAACGCACTCGGTTCGAGTGCTCAGGTCGAAAACGAACTTGCCGCCCTCAAGGCTCAGGTTGCCATCTCGGCGGTGCCGCCGCCGGCCGCCCTTGGCCCGGGTGGGGAGGCGACGCCGGCCGAGACGACTACGGCCGGCACGGCTGCCACCGGCCAGGCCGGCGGCACCGAGGAGAGCCGATGAGCGAGATCCAGCCGGCCAGCCCGGGCAGCCCGGCGGACATGCAGCTGGCTGCTGCAGCCCTGCTGGCCAACAACCAGGACGTCAAAATGCTGTTGCGGGTACTCGGCAAAAACCTGCAGGAGGCTCTCGGGAGCCGGGTTGAAGTGGCCCACCCCTCCGGTGGTTTGCTGCGCCGCCAGTCGGACGAGGTGAAAAGCATTACGGTCCACCTGGACAACGATGACTACGAAGCGTCTCTGGACGGCCCCTCAGTGCGTTGTACCGTCGGCCGCAGCTCTGGTGGCATCCGCATCCGCAGCGAGCAACTGCCGGTGGAGCAATGGTTGAACCGTCTGTTGTCTTCCTTGCAAGAAGAAGCCGTAAATAACCAGAGCGCCCAGGCTGCGCTCCAAAACGTGATAGTCGGGGGGAACATATGACCACCGTCCCGTCAGATCTGCCGAAGGATGCCGGCGCCCGCCTCGAGGAACTCGAACATGGGATGTTCACAAGTGACCTATCGGTCAACGAGTTCCTTCTGGTAAAACAAGTTGGTTTCCACCCACTGGGCCTGGTGATGGGCAGTTCGATTTACCATATCGGGCTGCAGAAGGGCAATTGGGGCTCCTCCCAGGAACTGACCAAACTGACCGCGGCCATGTACAACGCCCGCGAGCTGGCGATGAACCGGATGGAAGAGGAAGCTGACCAGCTGGGCGCCGACGGTGTCGTAGGTGTGCGGCTCGATGTGAACTTCTACGAATGGGGCCACGACTCGGCGGAGTTCATCGCCGTGGGTACGGCGGTCAAAGCCGAAGACGGTAATTCCTACCGGAACAAATTAGGGAAGCCGTTCACCAGCGATTTGAGCGGGCAGGATTTCTGGACGCTGGCCCAAACGGGCTACATGCCGCAAGCTCTCGTCATGGGTACCTGCGTCTACCACATCGCCCATCGCGGCGTCGGGCAGGCACTGGGCCAGATCGGCCAGAACCGGGAACTCGAGAACTTCACCCAGGCCATGTACGACGCCCGGGAGCTGGCCATGAAACGGATGCAGGACGAGGCCAACAACCTCGGTGCCACCGGCGTGGTCGGGATGCGGCTGGAGGAAAAGAGCCATCAGTGGGGAGAGCACACCATCGAGTTCCTGTCGATCGGGACCGCCGTGGCCCGCCGGGCCGGCGCTGAAGGGGTGTCGCCGCCCAGGCCGACCACGATCATCACGTTCGACAATTGAGCGCGCCGCCGGCGGGGCCACCGCACGCTTTCGACTCCGGGCTTACCATCCCGGACTTCGCCGCTTGCCTGTCCATGGGGTTGCAGCCCGTCGGTCTGGTCCAGGGTTACTACTGCGGCCAGATCGGTAGCTGGTCCAATTACTCGTACTACCCGGAACGCAACTACCCGTGCGCTTGCTACGAGCAAGCCCCGCACAACTCGGGCTGGGTCGGGCGGCTGGGGGACCTGGACGGGGCCTGGATGGACGCTCACGCTACTGCGCTCAGCCGGATGCTCAAAGAAGCCTCGGATCTCGGGGCGCACGGGGTGGTAGGGGTAAAGACCGACATGAGCCATCCGACGAACGAGAACAGTGCCGAGGTCCACCTGTACGGGACGGCGGTCGTCGTCACCGGAGCGGCTGCACCCCGGCAGCCATGGTCGACCCAACTGGCCGGGCACAAACTGGCCAAACTGATCGAGATCGGTTTCGTCCCGGGTTCCGTCGCGTACAGCCGTTGCACCGCCATGATGGCCGAGGGCTGCTACATGGAGTACTACGGCTCCGGGCGGTGCGGGACGGGGTACGTGATCAACCCTCTCCAGGACGCGCACGAACTGGCCCGTAAGGGTGCCATAGCCCAGGCCAAACAGATATTGCCGGATGCCTCGCTGTACGACGTCCAGATGGAGGTCCAGGAGTCCGAGCGCTACCACAGCACGTATATAACTTGCTCCCTGTTGGGTTCTCTGGTTCGCCGGGCTCGGTCGACATCGCCGGTGGCGAAACCCGTACCGACCGTGAGCGTCGGGTCATGAGCATCGACACGGGGCCGCTGGCCGGGGCAGAGAGCAAGGAGGCCGACCTGCGCCAGTTGGGCCAAGCGCTTGGCGCCTCCGAGACCGCCCCCACGGCCGGTCCGGGGGGTGTCACCTCCGACCTGTCCCTCGACGAAATATTGTTGCTTCATTCGGTTGGCCTGGAGCCCGTCCAGGTCGTGTTCGGCATCGGCTGCATCTCGATCCTGACCGGCGTGTGGAACTGGAGCACCGGGCCGGTCGTCGACGCGCACGACGCGTTCCACCGGGCACTCGAAGAGGCCAAGGAGGCCATCCGCCAACAAGCTCACGCCTCCGGCGCCATCGGCGTCCTCGGGGTCGACGTGGAGGCGCAGGTTTCTTACACCCGTTATACGGTGGTAGTGACCGGGACGGGTGTCCGCCCGTTCACCGACGAGACAGGTCAGAGCCATTTCAACGTGCACTACCGTTCGCCGTTCCTGTGCGACCTGTCCGCCCGTGATTTCGTGGTCCTCAGCTCTTCCGGTTGGTACCCGCTGGACCTGGTGGCCGGCGTGTCTTACGTGCACGCCCCCCGGCGCACCCTGGGCGCCGCCATGGGCCAGTCAACGCAAAATGTTGAGCTCACCAACTTCACAGAATCGCTATACCAGGCCAGGGAAGCCGCCATGGAGGAGTTGCAAGGCCATATAACCCAGGCGGGAGGGACCGGTTTGGTCGACGCCAAGATAATCGACCGGCCCGTCAGTTTCGCCCATCACGTTATCGAGTTCCTCACCTACGGTACGGCGATCAAGATGCTTACCAAAGAGCACACGCACCCCGATCTGGCTGTTGTGATACCGGTAGACGATAAGGTGCGCACGTTCGAGGCGACCTCG
>JASHVH010000273.1 GCA_030039575.1 Acidimicrobiales bacterium
GAGCGACCCACTGGCGGCCACGTTCCTGAGCCAGGTGGGCGTCTCCGGCGCTGATGCCCCGTCAGCGGTGGTGACCGCGTTGACGGCGGCTGGCGACAGCATGCTAAATGCCGTCGTCTTCCACAGTAATAACCTCGAGCTGAGCGAGCAGTTCGACCAGACGACCGGGTTCGAGAAGAGCGTTTCGAACCTCACCTGGAGCTACGCCGCCTTTCTCCTGGCCGTGGGGGCGAGGGCGCAGGTTTAGCATAGGCTGGTCCCAAAAGTTGGTGCGGCTGTACCGAGCGAGGTGAGGTCGAAATGGCGATCGCGACGACGAACCCGGCGACAGGAGAGGAGCTGGAGCTTTTCCAGGAGATCTCCGAGCAGGAGCTCGAATTGTGCCTCGAGCGCGCGGCGGCGGCCTTCGAGCACCAACGCCTCACCACCTTCGATCAGCGAGCCGTACCGATGCGCAGGGCGGCCGAGCTACTGGATGCCGAGCAGGAGGACGTCGCCCGGCTGATGACGATCGAGATGGGGAAGACAGTCAAGTCGGCCCGGGCCGAGGTGGCCAAGTGCGCCCGAGGGTGCCGCTATTACGCCGAAAACGCTCAGGCGCTGCTGGCCGACGAGGTGGCGGATGCAAACGCTGTGGGAGCTATCGCGGCCTACGCTCGCTACCAGCCGCTGGGGGTGGTCCTCGCTGTGATGCCGTGGAACTTCCCCCTCTGGCAGGTGATGCGCTTTGCCGCTCCCGCTCTGATGGCCGGGAATGTCGGTCTGCTCAAGCACGCCTCCAACGTCCCCCAGACCGCGCTGTACATCGCCGATATGTTCAAGCGGGCCGGCTTTCCTGCTGGCTCGTTCCAAACGCTGCTTATCGGGTCGGCGCGAGTCGAAAGGGTCATCCGTGATCCCCGGGTTGCCGCTGTCACCTTGACGGGGTCAGGCCCGGCCGGAGCGGCGGTGGCCGCAGTCGCCGGCCAGATGATCAAACCGAGTGTCCTCGAGCTCGGCGGGAGCGATGCCTTTATCGTCATGCCCAGCGCAGACCTCGAAGCCGCCGCCAGGGTGGCGACGACGGCGCGTGCTCAAAACAACGGCCAGTCATGTATTGCGGCCAAGAGGTTCATCGTCCATGAAGACGTGGCAGACGAGTTCGAGCGGCGGTTCGTCGAGAACATGTCGGCTCTCACCGTGGGCAACCCCTTCGATGAGACCACGGACGTTGGTCCTCTCGCCACCCGGTCCGGCAGGGAAGACGTCGAAGAGCTTGTCGCCGACGCCGTGGCCAAGGGGGCCAAAGTCCTCTGTGGCGGTGAACGGTTGCCGGGCCCTGGTTGGTACTACCCCCCGACCGTAGTCACCGAAGTGACGCCGGAGATGCGTATGTACCGGGAGGAGGTCTTCGGGCCCGTCGCCACCCTGTTCCGCATCGGCAACATAGACGAGGCGATCGAGCTTGCCAATGCAACCGAGTTCGGCCTCGGCGCGAACGCGTGGACTACTGACGACGAGGAAAGCACGAGGTTCGTGCGCGATCTCGAGGCGGGCGCCGTCTTCTTGAACGGGATGGTCACGTCGTTCCCGGAGCTTCCTTTCGGGGGTATCAAGACCTCCGGGTACGGCCGCGAGCTGTCGGCCGAAGGGATCCGGGCTTTCTGCAACCTGAAAACCGTTTGGGTCGGCGGGTCATAGCCGACCCGGGCGCCCGCCGCTGCCGCTACGGCAGTGCCCACGCAACCCTCGTCATTACCGGCCTTGCCAAGGGTAATCGGCCAGCGCCTGGAGTTGTGCCGGCCCGCCCGTCTCAAGGTCGTAAAGGCTGGCGCCGATCGCCCCGGCACGGTGGGCGACGTCTAGAAAACGCCAGATTTCCTTCGGGGTGGGCAGGCCAGGCGGGCCTCCCTCTGGCCCCATGTTGTAGTCCTGCCCGATCGGGGCTACCGGCCTCCACCTCGACAGGGCGCTCACGGCCTCGGCGACGGCCAGCCCGGGCTCGGTGCACGACCAGTAGACCATAGGCGCGAACGCGTCCACGAACGGTGCCTCGGCGCTGTACGGGTAGTTGTCCAGCCAATAACTGGTGGGCCGGAACACCGTCGCGATGACCGGCCGGTCGCCGGCGGTGGCCCGCACTAGCGAGAGGTAGTACCGGACCCGCCGCGCCGTGAGGTAAGTCCCTTCGGCAGAGGTCTCGATGTCAGGGCTGAAGGCGTCGGCGCCGGCCTTGAAGGCCAGGGCGGCCCTGGCCGCGTCGGCGGCCGGGTTGGACAGGGTCGGGAAGTCCCAGGCGATGACCGAGATCCCCGCCGCGTGCGCGGCCGGCACCAGCTCTCGCAACATCGCCCCACCGTAGAAGCCGTTCTGGCTGCTCCCCGTGCGCAGCCAGAGCTGGTGGAGCCCGGCCCGGCGGGCGGTGGCGACGACGGCAGGGACATCGAGCTTCGAACCCGGCCAGGTCGTAAGCCAGATGCCCTTCCCCGAGATGACCGAGAGGTTGACGTGCCGTGGCGGGGGCGGGCCGACCAGGGGAACCGACGCTTCCCGGACGGCGGGCGGCCCGAGCGGTGGTGGCGGCGGGAGGGGTGGGATCGGCGGCGGCGGGCAGGGTTCGGGCTGGACGGGCGGGGCTGGCAACGGGTAGAGCGTGGCCCCGCCGGCCCCCCCTGCCCCCGCGGCCGTACCGGCCACAACAGTCATGACAGCCACGGCGGTCTTCAGCATGCGAAGCGGGGCCACCGGAGTCATTCTGACCCGTCCAGTGGTCGGAGGAACGTCGCCGGTGCACTCCGAGCCCAAGTGCCGCTGGAGCACCGCGACCATCCCCACCCGGTGAGCTCACTCACCAGGACAAGCGGGGGCTGGTCAGGGCTCCAGCAGGGCTTTGACCGGGAGCGGCCGTCCGTTCATCAGCTCGTTGAAGATGAGGGCACCTTTGGTGGCCAGGGAAAACGTCTCGACCCAGGACAGGTCGAGGCGCTCTGCGTAACTAATGGCCTCGACGAACTCGGCGTCGGAGTAAGCAAAGGAACCGATGACCCGCTTTTCGTCGCGAACAAGGGCCTGTCCATTGATACCCGGGTCGGGGGCGGCCAACCCAAGCCAGATGGCAGTCCCGCCCCGGGTGAGGTGGTCCATCGCCGCCGCCCGCGTCGCCCCCACACCGACCGCGTCCACGACCACGTCGAACTCGCCGGCCAGAGCGTCGCCGACCTCCTGCACGCCGAGGCGCCGGGCGGCGTCGCGACGCTCGGGCGCGACGTCGGCGGCGGCCAGGGCGGAGGCGCCGGAGGACTGCGCCACGAACAGGCAAACGAGGCCGATCGTCCCGCACCCGATGACACCCACCCGCCGGCCGCTCACCCCGCCGGCCAGCCCCCAGGCGTGCACAGCGTTGGCGGTGGGCTCCACGAGAGCGGCCGCTTCCCAGCTCATGGTGCTCGGTAGTTCGTGGATGGCGCTGTCCGGGACCGCCACGCGCTCGGCAAACGCCCCGGCGCGGTGCACACCCAGGAGGACGCGGTCCCGGCACAGCTGCGGCTTATGGGCTGAGCACTTGTCGCACGAACCGCAGACAAGGAGGGGGTTGACGGCGACCCGCCGGCCGTCCGGCGTGCGGCCAGCGAACTCGTGCCCCAGGATCATCGGCGGCTTGCGGAAGCCCGGCTGGCGGATGCCGTGCAGCTCGCTGCCGCAGATCCCGGCGCGAGCGACACTGACGACCGTTTCGTTCAGCCCCGCTCGAGGCTCGGGGACTTCGTCGACCTGCACGAGGCCGGGGCCGGTGAACACGAGGGCCTTCAATGGCCCTCCCCGGCGAGACGACGTTTGAACGGGGGCTTATCTGGAGACTGTCGGGACAATGACCAGTAATTCAATCATCGGGTAGCGAAACACGCCAAAACAATGTTCACATGTTTGAACAGGGTTGGCCGCTGGAACCGCCGAGCCCAGGCTTACCACCCCAGGACGGCAGGCGGCGGGGCCGACCTCGATGCCGTCACCAGAGCGCGCCTGGTGCCCTTGTCGACGCCTCATACGTCAGGATGTCACGCTAGACCGGGGTTGCTTGCCGACTGCGGGAGCAATCGACGGCTCGAACGAAAGGAATAGGCGATGGTGAAGATCGCGGTGATCGGGGCGGGCAGCCTTGTGTTCACCAGGAAGCTGGTCAGCGACCTACTGCAACAAGAGCCGACGGCCGATGCCGAGATCAGGTTGATGGACGTCGACACCGACCGGTTGACAGAGGTTGGCGAGGTCGTGGAGGCGATCGTCGCACGGAGCGGCGGCGGTGCTCGCGTCAGCCTCACCAATGACTGCGCCGAGGCCGTGCGCGGCGTGGGCTACGTCATGAACACGATGGCGGTCGGTGGCCGGCGGGCCGTCCAACTCGACTTCGACATCCCGGAGCGTTACGGGATCCGCCAAACGATCGCCGACACGCACGGTATCGGGGGCATCTCTCGGTCGGCCCGGACGATCCCGCAAGTCCTGGCCCTGGCCAGGGTGATCGAGGAGGAGGCTCCGGATGCCTGGCTCCTCAACGAGACGAACCCGATGGCGATGGTCGTCATGTCCTTGGCCCGGGCCAGCAGCGTGCGTCATGTCGGGCTCTGCCACGATGCCGAGAACACCGCCCGCCAGCTCGCAGGTTACCTGGGGCTGGCCGATCCCTCCCGTTTGGCCTGGACGGCGGCGGGGATCAACCACATGACGTGGTTCCTGACCCTTACCTCGGGCGGGCGTGACCTGTACCCCTTGTTGCGGGAGCGTGCCGACGACCCGGACGTCCGCCGGGGTGACGCGGTGCGCTTCGAGCTGATGGACCATTTCGGTTATTTCGTCAGTGAATCGAGCGTGCACAGTGCGGAGTACTACCCGTGGTTCCTTCACCCCGGCGGCAATGCAGAGGCACTCGGGGTCCACGGACGCGAGTACCTGGCCATACTCGACCGCCAGGAAGAGCGATTTGCCGAGGACCACCGTTCAGTACGAGAGACCAGGTCCCAGCCGGCATCCGTGGTGCCCCAGAGTGTCGAGTACGGCCCCCGAATCGTCGCCGCACTGGAGTCCAACGTGCCCTTTACCTTCATGGGGAACGTCGCCAACACCGGCCACCTC
>JASHVH010000274.1 GCA_030039575.1 Acidimicrobiales bacterium
GGTGAACGTCACGCCGTCGAGGTAGGGCTTGGGGGCGTCCCAATAGTTCGGGTTGCGTTTGAAGGTAGCGCTGACCCCTGTCTGGTAATTCGTCAGGACGTACGGGCCTGTCCCAATGGGGGATTTGGCAAAGTCCCCGGCGTAGGCTTGGGGTAAGACCACGGCGTTGTAGTTAGTAGAAGCCACGGCATAAGGAAAATCGACGAAGGGGCGCTCCAACGCGAACGTCACCTCGTACTCGCCCGTCTTTTCAACTCCCGAAGAGCTCAGCACACCTTTGAAATTGGTCGCCGCGCTCGACCCGGAGGCCGGGTTCACGAGGCGTTTGAACGTGGCCACGACGTCGTCGGCGGTGAGCGCGGCCCCGTTGGAAAACTTGACCCCGTTCCGGATCTGGAAGGTCCACACGTCGCCCTTGGCGTTCGGTTTCCAGCTCGAGGCCAACACCGGACGCAGGGTGTTGTCGGGGTTGACCCAGGCCAGGTACTCCGCCACTTGCTGGACAACGTTTATCGAGCCGCCGTCGTACATCGTGACGGGGTCAACCGCGGCGACAGGGGCGTTGGATGCGACCTGCAGGGTACCGCCTGCCTTCGGTTGGGGCGCCGTCCCGGCCGCCGCCCTTCGTAGCGCAGCCGCACCGGCACCAGCCCGCAGGTCCAGCAGTGTGGTGATGGCCGGAATGCTGAGCCCGACCACCGTCGCTCGTCTGAGCACATCCCTGCGGCTCATTCGCTTGGCCAGCATTTCGTCAACCAGGTGGTGGCCGTATTCGACAAGGTCAACGTCGTCGGGCATTGGCTGTCCTTTCCAAAGTTCCAAAGTCTGGCCCGGGCGTGCCCGCCGGGCCGAAGCCGACTGGCCAATCTTGACTGTTTCAATCATTTTTGTCAAACTAATAGATATGGTTGGCTACAGCGCCTCGGGGTCGGCCCCGGTGGTCCCTTCCCTGGCCGCCGGCACCGCCGTGGCAGCCGAGCCCGGCCACGCGCCGAGACTGCGCTTAGGTGCTCGGTGGTCGCCCGAGGCGCTCCTCAACCTGGCGAAGTGGTCGGCGGCCCAAATCGGGCGCCTCGAGCAAGTCCGACAGCCGGTCAACGGCGAGCGGTGGTACGAGTGCCTAGACCGCACGGCGGACTATGAGCTGTGGGTTATCCGCTGGCCGCAGGACACCGGCCTGGTCCTGCACGACCACGGAGGGTCGGCGGGAGCCTTCTACGTGACCGAGGGCGTGCTCGAGGAGACGAGCACAGCACCGCCCAGGCGCCGGCTGCGCAACCGTTCTCTCCTGACGCAGGAGGGGAAATCGTTCGGCCCTGACTATGTGCACAGTGTGACCAACCCCAGGGTGGCGCCGGCCACGAGCGTGCACGCTTACTCACCCCCACTCAGCTCTATGACTTTCTATGGCCTGTCGTCCACTGGCCTCGTGGTGAGCCACGTCGCCAGGGAGTGGGAGGGCGCCCCATGAGTGGCCCGGCTCGGGAGCCAACTCGTGCCACGGCTCCGGCAGACGCCCCTGCGAGCAGGGTGGACGAGATGCTCGAGCGGGTGCGATCGAGCTACCGGCGTGTTGGCCCACTCGAAGCAGCGCGGATTTGGGCCTCGGGCGGGTTGCTGGTCGACACGCGCCCGGCCGCCCAGAGGGCCGAGTTCGGTGAGATCCCCGGTGCCATCGTCATCGAACGCAATGTGCTCGAGTGGCGCTTGGACCCGACTTGCCGCCACCGCCACGAGAAGGTCCTTGGGCCTGACCAGGAGATGGTGTTGTTCTGCCAGGCGGGCTATGCGTCCAGCTTGGCTGCCGCGTCTCTCCGCCGGCTTGGGCTTTCCCGGGCCACCGACCTCATAGGCGGGTTCGAGGCGTGGTCGAGGGCGGGCCTGCCCACGACACTGACCGGGCCGGGAAGCTGGTCGAAGGGCCAAGGCGGGCCCGCGGAGGTGGTGCTGTGAGCGACGCCACCACAGCCGACGACGTCAGAGCTGGCCATAACGGGCTCAGCGACAATGAGTTCGAAGATGTCGTTCAAGCGGCCACATCGTCGGGCAGACCAGTGCCCAAACTGCGGCGCAAATGGGTGAACGCCGGCGTCGACGGCTCTCACGTCAGCGGAGTGGCCTGGGGTAAGGGCAGCCCCGAGCTGGTGCTCTTGCACGGCTCGGGCGAAAGTGCCCGTCGCTTCGACCGCCTCGGCCTCGTTAGTACGAGACCCTTGGTGGCGATCGACTTACCCGGCCATGGCCAGTCGTCGTGGCGGCGGGATGGTCGCTACCAGCCGCACCACCTCGCCAACTCGGTAGCGGCTGCAATCCGCTCGTTCGCGCCTGGTGCCGGAGCAGTGGTCGGCACGGGCTTAGGCGGTCTGGTGGCCGTGGCCGTGGCCGCTCGTCACCCCTTCCAGGTGCGCCGTCTCGTCCTCGTAGACACGTGGCCGTCCGTAGACCCAGGGCTGGCCTGGCCGGCGGACGTACCGGACAGCTTTGGGACCAGGGAAGAGCTTCTGTCGGTGGCGCCCCGCCTTAGCGAGAGAAATGGACGCTTTGAAGCGGTAGTCCGGTCGGAGTTCGCTCACGGCAGCCGCCAGCGCAATGACGGGCGCTGGGTCCTGCGTCACGACCCGCGAGCCGCCGACCCAGGCTGGGGCGACCGTGAAGCCGAGGCGCTATGGGCTGACCTCCGGGGGCTTTCGCTACCGGAGCTGGTCATCTTCAGCGCACGGTTTCGGGACCAAGCCTTCAAACCGGGCGAGCCGAGGACAACGGCGCCGGATGCCCAGGTGATCGAGCTAGGCGGCACGGGGCAAGACATTTTCGATGACTGGGCGGTCGAACTGCTCACCGCCATCGAGCAGTTCACGGGTACCCACGACGACCTTTCGTAACCCACGCGCCCAGTTCACGCTTACAGAGAGGAGCATTTTCGGGCGATGTCCACCAATTCCTCCGTTACGAACCCGGCCGGCACCCAGGTCCAGGTTGTCGACCTCACCGGAGCCGAGGGCCCTCACCCCGGCTCGGAGATCCTGACGTCGTTACGGACGGCGGCAGAGACTACGGGAGCCGTACTGGTCACCAATCATGGTGTACCGCTCGAGGAAATCGAAACCTTCGAGGCAAAGATCGGCGCCCTGTTGGCTCGTCCTCGGGAGGACAAGGTCAGCCTGGCCAGCCCCACCGGGCACCCGTACCGCGGCTGGCGCCAATGGCCCGACGATTTTGGCCGTCTCGAGCTGGAGCGTTACATGGTGGCCCGGTTCGACGATGCCGAAGAGGCGCGCCGCGCCGGCGTCGCCGAGGAGCACCTGGAGATCTACCGTCACAAGAACGTCTGGCCGCCAGACGACCCCGGGTTCAAAGAGGTCCTCGTTTCCTATCGTGCCCACGTAATTGCCTTGGCCAAAAGAGTGCTGGGCCTCTATGCCGTTTCGCTGGGCCTGGCCCCTACGGCCTTCCCGACGTCGGGCCTTGACTCGACCTCTGTGACGGTGAACAATTACCCGACCTGGCTATGGCCCGACGCGCCCGAGGACGACGAGAAGCTGTTGCTCCTCGAACACGCGGATGGTAACGCCATCACAGTGCTCCACCAAAAAGGCAGCTACGAAGGGCTGCAGATCCAGGGCCCGGACGGAGCCTGGCTTCCTGTACCGGTCATTCACGAAGCACTCATAGTGCTTTCAGGGGGTAACTTGGCCCGGTGGACAAACGACAGGTTCGTCCCGGGCCGTCACCGGGTCGTAGCCGGCGGTGAGGCGTCGCGGCAGTCGACCGCCTTTTTTTACAACCCGAGCCTGGAGACAGTGGTGCAACCCATTGCCGAATTGGTGGCAACCGGCGACGAACCGCACTACGAACCGTACGTTGTGGCTGAGTCTTCGCAAAACCAGGTCGACGACTACTTGAGCACCTTCGGGCGGCCAGCCCAGGTCGAAGCGTGGCGCACCGGCACGCGGTACGTGGCTGAGGTGGTCGGCTCCGATTAGGGTGCGACTGGCCGAAACCATTGAGCCCTTTGCCCTGCGCCGTGCGTTCGGGATGTTCTGCGTGCGCATGACGTTGAGGGAGACCACACCGCGATGCCCCTTGTTTTTCACGGCAGCCACCTCCGCCGGTTCCACCCCGAACCCCGACCCTGAACTGTTTACTAGCTAATAAACTGGCGGTATGCAGATTTCGGCCAAGGTCGATTACGGAGTCCGAGCGCTCCTTGTGTTGGCCACTTCCCCTGAGCCAATGACCGTCGAAGCCATTGCCGCTGACCAGGAAATACCCAGTAAGTTCCTCGGTGTCATCTTGAACGACTTGAGACGCGTCGGGCTCTTGGTGAGCCACCGCGGGCGGGAAGCTGGTTACAATTTGGCGCGTACAGCCGCTGAAATCAGCCTGGCCGATGTAATTCGGGCGTTGGAAGGCCCGCTCGCCCAGGTCCGAGGCCTCCGGCCCGAAACCGCGACGTACGAGGGGAGTGCCAAGCACCTACAGGAGGTCTGGGTCGCGCTCAGGGCTAGTTTGCGGGGTGTCCTCGAGCACACGACCCTCGAGGACATCGTAAAGGGGCACCTTCCCCCGGAGGTGGCCCGGCTGCTGGCTGCGCCAGACGCGTGGGTGGGCCGGTAGACGGGTGCTGGTCCGGGGTCAACCGGTTCGTTGCTCGTGCCACTTCCATCCCGCACCAGGACTGGCCGTTAAGGCGGCCACGGACGCCTCGATCAGCGGCCTCGCTCGCTCCACCCAAGCGTCCAGGGCCTCGGAGCCAGAGAACTCGTTCTCTGGCAGGAACAAACCGGGCGCCGGGCAGCTGGCCCCCAGTTCGACCAGGACCGGTTTGAGGAAGACTTCGGGCGCCAGCGAATGCCGCATGTCACCGCCCAGCATGAGCGGGACGGCCGTGACACCGCGTAGCGCGCCGGTCCCCACGCGGTCGAGGAAAAGCTTCAACAAACCGGTGTAGCTTGCCTTGTAGGTGGGGCTGGCGATGATAGCTAACGAGCTTGACTCGATGGCGGCGACGGTCTCGGCTACATCAGGGTTTTGTGGCTCGAGTAGAGCCGCACCCAGGTCGATAAGGTCCACGACCCGGTCCGGAGGCCTTCCACCCAGTTTCTCAGCTAGCAGGAGAGCGGCCTGGTATGTCTTCGAACGCGGCTTCGGGTTGCCAACAACGACTGAAAAGGCGCTCATCGTCGCCGCCACTCCTCGGCCAATAGCTCGTACGAGCGCACCCGGTCGGCGTGGTCGTGAGTGATCGTGGTGATGATCAGCTCGTCGGCGCCCGTTGCCTCCTGCAGTTGCTCGAGTTGGTCGGCGACTGAAGCCGGCGAGCCAACGAACTGCGTCTCAACCCGGTCCCGGACAAGAACGCGGTCCTCTTCACTCCATACGTGCGCGCCTGCTTGCGCCGGGGTCGGGAACTCTATGGCGCCGGCGCCGCTGCGTATGCTGCGGACCCAGAGCCCGTACCCGCTGGCCAGCTCTCTAGCCACCTTCTCGGTCCTAGCCACAACCACGTCGGCCGAGACGCTGACGTATGGTCGGGCGAGTTGGTGAGAGCACTGGAAGGCGGCCCGGTAGCCATCCACCGCTTCGAGCACCGAGCCCGGGCTGACGTGGTAGTTGGCGGCAAACCGCAGCCCGTTCCGGCCGGCCACCACCGCGCTCTGGCCCCCGCTGCTGCCGAGGATCCACAGCTGGACACCGGCGCCCTCGCCCGGCACGACGTGCACCTCGCCGGCCGTCGACTGGTACCGCCCCCGGAGGAGGGCTAGAAGTTGGTCGATCTGCTCGGCGTAGTCGGGTGTCTGGGCCCCTGGTTGCTGGAGGAGGGCGCGTTGCAGCGCGAACCGCGGTGAGCGGGCCAAGCCCTCGTAGGAGAACCGCGGCGGGAGCCGGAGCCCATTAGGCGCGTAGCCGGAGGCGCCTACCGGGACGGCCATTGCCCCCGCCTTTTCCTCGGACCGGGGCGGCCCGCCCGAACGTCCGATCCCAAGGTCGAT
>JASHVH010000275.1 GCA_030039575.1 Acidimicrobiales bacterium
ACCAGTGTGAGCATCTGTTGCTCACCCCCGGAGAGCAGCTGCGCCGGTTGGCCACGGCGCTCGGCCAGCACCGGGAAGCGGGTGAGAGCCGCCTTGCGGTTACCCTTGTCCCGTACCCAGACCGCGATATTGTCCTCGATGCTCAACCCGGGGAACACGCCCCGGTACTCGGGAGCCAGCAGCAGGCCGCGTCCCGCACGGCTGAACGGCGGGAGATCTGTGACGTCCTCGCCGTCGAAGTAGACCCGGCCAGAGGTAGGTTGGCGTAAGCCGGCAGCAACACAGCAGAGTGTCGATTTGCCGCCGCCGTTCGGGCCGACGATAAGGACAAGCTTGCCCTTCGGGACTACGAGCTGAACGTCGTGCAACACCTCCACTCCGTCGTAGCCCGCCGAGATGCTGCACAGTTCCAGGGCCGGCGTTGTTCGCTTCGGCACGCCCGGGCCGTTGCGCAAGTGTTGGAGCGCTGGAGTAGTAACAACCGTTGTCGAGCTCGGGGCACCCGCCATCGCCCGCTGGCGGCGGCGGTCTCGCCTATTGCGCAACAACCCCCCGTAGAGAGCCATGACCCCGTCAGGATTGCGGGCGAGACTGACGGCACCGAGCCCGAAGAGGATCGTCGGCAAAAAGGTGCTGTTGGACACCGCCAGCAGTAGTTGCGGCACCAGAACGTACATGAGCCCGGCGACCATGGCGCCGGCGATGCGTCTGGTGCCGAAGACGGCCATCACCGCGATCCACACCATGCCTACCGAAGTCGGGTAGTCCAGGGGGTCGATCCGGAAGTTATTGGCTGCCAACAACGTGCCGCCCAGCCCGGCGAACGTTGCCGACACACCGAACAGCATCAACTTCGGTAATACGGCCGACGCACCGGCGGTTTCGGCCCCAACCTGCGAGGAGCGTACAGCGCTCATCAAGCGACCAGTCGGTGACCGGGCGAGGTTGCGGGTTATAAGAGCGGCGACGGCGAAGATGACGAGGAGCAAGATTGCGTAGCTGGCCGAGTTGTTGAAATCGAACGGCCCGATGACGGGCCGGCCGATGGGCCAGCCTGCGCCGCCACCCTGGATGGCCGGTACCTGGAAGAGCACGTCGTCTGCGACGAAACCCGCGGCCAGGGTGGCAAGAGCTAGCCACAAGCCGCCCAGCCGCAAGGAGGGCAAGGCCACGATCAAACCCATGGCGCCGGCCGCAGCTGCTCCGATCACTGCGGCGGGCAGGAAAGGTACCCCGTGCGCCAGCAGCAGACCAGCCACCAGTGCGCCCAGGGTGACGAAAGCGGCCTGGGCCATCGACACCATTCCGCCGGTCCCAGTGATCACGACAAAGGACAGGAAAATGATCGCCATTGCGATGCCCTCGCTCGTCAGGAACGCGTAGTACGGCGAGGTCGTCACGATCCACACCACTAGTCCCGCCAAGGCGGCTCCCCACGGAAGCCGGCGGCGCCAGGCCGGAAGGTCGTTCAGATAGTCGCGGAAGGGGACGTCTTCTGCGACCATGCCTGCCACCCGGCCACGGTCACGCCCGAGTACGAGGGCGCCGGCTAAAAGGAGCACGAACGGCACCCCCGCCTCCAGCCCGGGGACAAGTGAAGGCTGAATATTGACGTAACCGGCGACCAGGCTCTGGACAACTCCGGCCAGGAGCCCCCCCAGCATGGCCATCGGGATGGACCGGAACCGGCCCAGCACCGCCCCGGCGGCGGCCACGAACATGAGGACGGTGAACTCCGTTGGGTCAAGGCTGAACAGGGGCGCGATGAGGATCCCGGCCAGCCCGGCGATGACCGACCCGAGCACCGTCGTCTGTGTTGACAACCGGCGCGGGTCGATCCCCCGGAGGCTGGCCAGGCTTGGGCGGTCGACGGCCGCTCTGACATTGAGCCCGAACCTGGTCGCTTTCACCAAGAGGGCGAGCACCACGGACACAACGATGGCGGCGATGAACACGGCCAACTGGTCGGAGTTGATCGTGGCCCCGCTCGCAATCGTCCAGACCATCGGCGGGTAGGGGCCGATGCCGGGGGGAAGGGAGACGATGGATTGGGTCAGGAGGGGCCAGTGCAGCGTCCCGTAAGCCCAGTTGGCCAGCAGCAGGAACATGTCCGGCAGGGCGACCAGGACACCGATCGTTGTGACCAGCTTGGCGACGCCAGACGCCTTGGCCAGGTTCTGGTAGATCGCCCGGTCCAGGACAATCCCGAGCAACGGGGCGAAAACCAGGACGGAGAACGGTGCCGCCAGGATAGTAGGCCAACCGAGCCCGGAGTGGAGCTGGTAGTAGACGTACGCCACCGTGAAAGCGGTGGCACCGTAAGCGAAATTGAAGATGCCCGTCGTCACGTACGTCAGGACCAGTCCGGACGAGAGCATGGCGTAAATCCCGCCGGTCACGACCCCTGTGATCAATAACGCCAGGAACTCGGTCATTTCATCGGTGACCCTTCGGTCATGGTTTGCTACCTCCTCGATGCCCGTTTTTCCTCGGCGCTTAGCGGTACCGCACGAGGCCGGCAAAGGTCTCTCAGCCGAGTGAGATCGTCAGGGTCAGCCGGTCTTCTCGCTGGCGTTGTTGCCAATCCCGTTGCCGCAAGTGATCGGCATCGTAGGTACGAAGGCTGCGTTCTTGATCTGAAGGAGGGCCCAGCACCCGGTCGACTCGGTGTGGCCACCGGGGTAGCACACTTGGCCCGTCGCCCCGTCGTCGTCGTAGCAGTACCCGCTGTTATTGGCGACGTTATAGAAGGTTTTGTAAGTGAGGTCGCGGCCGGCCTTCCGAAGCATGTTCACGAACATCGACGCAGAGAAGTAGCCCTGGGCGAAGGAATCGTCCACGTCCTGGCTGGCGACTCCGTACCGCGCCGCGTCGGCCCTCATCTGCTCCATCCCGGCGTTGCCGGGGTAAGGCGAGAAGGAAGTCAGCACGTAGGCACCGTTCAGGGCGCGCGCGGTGGAGGGGTTCGACAACAGCTGGGGTGAGTTATCGACCCCGTCAAAGGTTGCCCCTTTGTACCCCGCAGCCCGCAGGGCCGCGATGAGGGGGACCGGCTCCTGGACCTCTAGGACGAGCGCCTGGGGGTTTGCGGCCAGGATCTTCTGGACGTAAGGGGTGTAGTCGGCGACGCCGGTCAGCGGGATCGAGCCATCCTGGTAGACGAGTTTGAGACCCTCAGCCTTGAACCCCCGAATGGCCGCGGCCGAGGTCACGCGGGTCGTCGGTATGTCGAGTGATTGGATACCGACGGTCCTGGCGCCCGGCAGGACCTTCTTGATCATCATGGCCCACGAGGTATCCGTCCAGTTGGGGTTGGTAGGCCCGGTACACCCGTCGAAGCCGAAACCTTGCGAATTATTGCAAAAGTAAGGTGAAATGCCCCAACCGAAGTAGGGGACGTTTGCTTTGACAGCGATGGACGAGCCGGTGAAGACCGTCGAGGCCGGGACAATCGCGAAGACCTTGTCCTGCTCGATCAAGCGCGTCGTTTGAGCATTGTCGGTCTGGGTGCTGCCACCGTCGTCCAAACAGCCCACGTAGTGGATCATGCGCCCGTCGATCCCGCCCGTAGCGTCGACCTTCTTGAACACCACCTCGACGCCGCTGCACACGTCGGCGTAGGAAAACCCGTCTCCGTTCACGACCTCTACGCCGCCCACGTTGATCGAGTTAGCGGTCACCCCCTGGGTGGTTGGCCCCGAGCTATTGCTCCCGGACGCCACCAGGCTGAGCGCGGCAACCGCTGGGACCACTGCGCCGACGGTCCATGAAACCGTTCGTTTAGGGCTGGGCGGCCTGCGCCCACTACCCCTGAGCCTCGTATAGCCGCCCTCCGGGGTGGCGAGCGCCCAACGGGCCCACACATCGACTGTTTTGCTCATGTCGACCACCTCTCAGCAAGGCCGGGTTCGTTTCCCCGGCATCTCCGACAGCGTTTGCTCCGACGCTCATGGTGCGCCTTGCGCGGACGGATGACCAGGGAAAACCCGGAATTCCGACCCGAAATATTGCGAATTCCGGGTAAATTCCGGGTCGTCTGGAGGCACCGGCTGGCTGCCCCAGGTGCAGGCGCGCGGGTGCGCCGTCCCTCGGGTCATGGCCGTGATGAGGACGATTGCCGGACATCAACCCGCGGGTGGGCGGGGTGCGGCCAAAGAATTACACGAGACTGACCTCGTGCTGGGCCCGGGTCGTAACCGGCGGAGCCGATGAGCTCGATGCAGCTAAGCCGTTAAGCCTCACACGCTGGCAAATGCAGTGGCGCTGTCAGCGCAACCGAGCGGGCGGGCGACCGATTGCTCGCGTGCGAGCTCCTCTCCCTCCCTCTGGGCCGCGCCAAACAACGCCCGCGCGTCGCTGAACTCGAGTCAGGTGGGCCTACGGCGTAACCGAAGCTTGCTTTGCCTCCTGCTCGATGGCCTCGTGGTCAGCCTTGATCTCTTTGGCATGCACTTTTTGAGCCCGCTTCATCGCCGCTTCGATTTTGGCCTGCGTGTCGGCCACGGCTACGACTACGAGCCCGGCTTGGCCCTCGTCGAGGACCTCTCCCAGCTCTTTCAAATCGCCCCGGCTCATACCCGCGGCGGCGTGGCCGGCGATAGTCCCGAGGAGGGCCCCGCCGGCGGTGGTGCCAACGAGTAACCCGGCCCCGATCGCAGCCCCGGGGAACAGGGCGATGACCAGGCCCGTGGCCAGCCCGATACCGCCCCCGAGCACGCCGCCGACCCTGGTCGGAGTTTCGTGCTTCTTGACTATCTTGACCTTGCCGTTCTCCTTGTGCTCGATAACGGCCGCGTCATAGGCGTCAATCAGGCCGAGTTCGGTGTGCATCACTTTCACGGCTTCGTAGTCCTCCAGGGCGTCCTCGACGTTCGAATAAACGCCTTCGAAGGACAAGAAAGTGTCAATCGCCACTTGGGGTTTCTCCTTGATCGCGCTCAGACGAGCGAGGCCCGCGATGACCGGTCATGGCCATCGCCCACCAATCGTCACGGTAGCGCCGATGGGTTGCCCTGGCAATTGCGACGGCCGGCGGCCAGGAGTGGAAAGCGCGGCGAGGACGACGGCGGCGTGCTGGCACTCAAGTCGGCGGGCCGTCGCCGGGGCGCCGCCCAATTGAGGAACGTTGTCGAACCCGTCGGTTTTGTTCGACGTAGGGGTGTAGGACATTCACTACAAACGAAAGGAGAGCCATCAATGGCTCAGTACGCCATCCTGCTCTACGCACCGCTCCAGGACCTCGACGTCGGACCGGGCCCTGACCAGCTCGAGCTGCACGACCGTCACGCCGAGGACGTCAGGAGGCAGGGGGCCATGGTGGCCGCCTTCGCCTTGGGACCGGCCACCAATGCGACCTCGTTGCGCGGCGACGTAGTCACGGACGGGCCGTTCATCGAGGCGAAAGAGGTTGTCGTGGGCCTGTACGTGGTCGAGGCGCCTCATCTTGACGCCGCCCTCGAGATTGCTCGCCGCAACCCGATCCTGCAGCAGGGCGGCGGTCTCGAGGTGCGGCCGGTGGCGGGCGGTCGGGTAGAGGTACAGGGCTCGGCCGGACGGCCAGGCGCGGCAGGGTGAACCACCCGGCGTGACGGAGCAGACCGAGGTCGAGCGCGCCGTCGCAGAGGCTCACCGCCGTGACTGGGCGGTGGTGCTGGCAGCGACGGCGTGCGCCGTGCGGGACCTTGACCTGGCCGAAGAATGCGTTCAGGAGGCGTACGCCGCCGCGCTGGCGTCCTGGGCCCGGACAGCCATCCCGGTCAACCCGGCGGCCTGGCTCACTACAACGGCCAAACGACGGGCGATTGACGTCCTGCGGCGGCAAACGACCTTCCGTTCCAAGCTGCCGCTCCTGGTCGAAGGCAGCACGGGACCTGATGACGAGGTGGACATGCGCGAACAGGCCGGCCAACAACCCGAGGACGTGGTACCGGACGAACGGTTGCGGCTCATCTTCATGTGCTGCCACCCGGCGCTGGCCCCCGAGGCCCAGCTTGCGCTCACCCTGAGGCTGGTGTGCGGGCTGCCCACCGGGGACATCGCCCGGGCGTTGCTCGTTACCGAGCCGACGATGGCCGCCCGCCTGACCCGGGCCAAGCGGAAGATCTCTGCCGCACGCATCCCCGTCCGGGCCCCGAGCGCGGCTGAGCTGCCCGACCGGCTCAGGACCGTGCTCGGCGTGGTCCACCTGATGTTCACCATGGGCCACACTGCGCCCACCGGTGGACCGGTCACGCGTCCCGACTTGATGAACCAGGCGGTCCACCTGGCCCGGGTCCTGCGCCAGCTCATGCCCGATGAGGGTGAGGTCCGGGGGCTGCTGGCGTTGTTGCTGGTCATCGACGCCCGGCGCGCCACCCGGACTGACGCCTACGGACGGTTGTTGCGACTGTCGGAGCAGGACCGGTCGCTGTGGGACCGGTCTGCGATCGCCGAGGCGCACGAGCTGATCGTCGCCGGCCTCCGCGGCGGGCGCCCGGGACGCTACGTCCTGGAGGCGGCGATCGCCTCCCTGCACGCGGAGGCGCCCACCTATGACGACACGGACTGGCCCCAGATCGTCCGCCTCTACGACGCCTTGCTGCAGGCATGGCCTTCTCCGGTCGTGGCGCTGAACCGTGCGGTGGCCGTGTCCATGGTGGCTGGGCCGGCGGAGGCGCTGGCCGACGTGGAGCAACTCGAAGCCGACGACCGGCTGGCCCGGTACCACTACCTGCCCGCCATCAAAGCCGACCTGTTGCGCCGGCTGGGCCGCCCCGAAGAAGCCGCCGAAGCCGACCGGCGGGCCCTGGAGCTGGCCGGCAACGAGGCCGAGCGTCAGTTCCTGTCCGGTCGTCTGAGCGAGGCCGGCCGCGCTTGACCGGGCGTGACGCGGGCCCGCCTCAGTGCGCTGATGCTTTCTGTGCCGGGGCGGCGAGCCGGCGTTCGGTATGTGCTGCCGCAGCCCGGTCACCCGGGCCGCCTCGCTGCCGGAGGCGCTCCATAACCGCTCGTCGGTGTGCCTCGTCGACGTTGCCCCCGTACTTGAACTTGGCGATTACATCGTCAACCGTCAGCACGACGGCCCGGATCGACCGAAGCCGGGCCAGGTGGGCTTCCTCCGGGTCGGCGATCGGCACGCCGGGCTGCAGTACAGCAAGTTGCCGACGCAGCACCGCGGCAACAGCCGATGGGTCGGCGCGGACCTCTGCGTGGCCTCGTAGCTGCACGGCGGCATAGTACGTAGTTGGGATACCAAGCGCCGGGTCCTCGCCGTCGACCACCTTCCAATCTGATGGGACAAACGCCCAGTCCCCCGCCACCGACATGATTGCCCGTGAGTTTTCCCCCAGGGCGCCGAAGACCGGGTTGGGGCCAGCAAAGTGGCAAATCACCTCTTCCCCGTCCAGGACAAACTGAGTTGGCACGATGACCGGGTAGTCTCGCCGGGCGCCCGGCGCTACCAGGTGCCCGAAACCTTGGGCCTCGACGAACGGCCGCCACTCGTGTTCACCGGTACTGCGGTCGACGCCGGCGACATACACGTGCCTTCCTCCTGACCTTTTGCCCTGCGACTGTTGCGCAGAGCCACCTTTTCGCCCAGATGGGCCGTTGCCGTTCTTCGAAGCCGAGGGCTGGTGATCGCCGGGCCGTAGCCCACGCGCCTTGCGCGGCGGCTGCGCCTGGGCCCGTTTGGCTCCGCAGGCGCTCTTACTATCGTGTCAAAGGCGCCACGATCTCGGGCGGGTGCTCGAGGATCCCCTCTCCCCTGGGGATAGTGCCCCAGCCGGGCCGGCGGCCGATGGCGGCGAAAAACGTTGCCTTCAGGCGCCACCACGCCATAGCGGGGCGGAACCACAGCGACTCGATCATGCCGAAGGCGCTCAGGCGAGCCAGGTCCTTGGCGCGGTAACGGCGAAAGCCGATCTCTTCGATCAATAGCGCCGTGGCGCTCAGCACCTCGCCGGTAAGCCCGGCGATCAGGAACAGCGCCACCAGGTAGGTCCAGTTCTCTCTGTTGTAGATGATCAGCAGGAGCACGATGACGAACCCGGTGATCTCGACCAGCGGTTCGACCGCTTCGAACAGCAGGATGTACGGCATGGCGACGGTCCCGGCGGCGCCGAAACGAGGCCGAAGGAGCATCCCCCTGTGCAGGCGAAGATCGTCGAGCAACCCGGTGTGCCAACGAACGCGCTGGTTGCGCAGCCCGCCCATCGATTCCGGGGCCTCGGTCCAGCAGACCGCGTCGGGAGCAAAAAACACGTGCGCATCTTTCATTTGTGGCCTGAGCAGGTGGTGGATGCGCATAGTGATCTCCATGTCCTCCCCCATCGTCGAGCGGGAGAAGCCACCCAGTGCTACCAGCACGTCGGTCCGGAACACACCGAAGGCGCCACTCACGAGCAGCAGCCCGTTCATCTCAGACCACGCGATCCGCGTGGCATGGAACCCGCGCATGTACTCGAGCACCTGCGTCGCCCCGATGCCCCGCCACGAGACCCCCGTAGATACCACGCGCGCGCCGA
>JASHVH010000276.1 GCA_030039575.1 Acidimicrobiales bacterium
TGGAATCTCTTTTGGTGTACTCGGCCAACGACGCCGCCTACGCCATCGCCGATCGTATAAGCGGCACCCTTAGGGCCTTTTCGCCGGTAATGGAACGTTCTGCGGCCCAAATAGGCATGACGGACGACCCCATTTTCCGGGACCCGGCGGGACTGGACGGCCCGCTGGGCTTCGAAGGCGGGAACCTGGTCAGCGCACGCGACCTGGCCATAGCCGGCCGAGACCTGTTGGCCGTCCCCGAACTGGCCCAAATCGTTAGGCAAGAGAACTACCACTTCGTCGACCCCACGGGGAAGTTGCATTGGCTGCCGAGCATGAACTTCACTTTCCTGGACACCTACCCCGGGGCAATTGGCATAAAAACCGGTTTTACCGACAGGGCCGGTGACTGCATTATGGCTGCCGCCACGCGTCACAAGCGCACCATGCTGGCGGTAGTAATGAACGGCTACGACCCGACCCAGACCGCCATCGATTTGTTGAACGAGGGTTTTGCCACCCCTGTGAGCGCAGAGCCGACCACGGACCGGCTGCCGCCCCAAACTTTGCCCAGCCCGCCTGCGAAAGTCGTGAACGTCCAAGCCGTAAAACCCCACCCGTCCACGACGGCAAAACCCCACCCGTCCACTACGGCAAAACCCCACCCGTCCACGACGGTCACGGCCAAGAGGCAACCGGTTGTCAAGTGCGCAAAAGCCGCTGGACGACCGTCTCCGGGAAGCCCCCGGCGGTCTGCAGGACGACCGTGCACGTCGCACCCCGCTGCTTAGCCTTTCCCTTGTACTGCCCTCGTAAGTCACAGATGGTCGCCCCGCGAGCGGGGCCCGGGCTCGTGTCCACCGCGACCCTGACCGTGGCAGCCCGCGTCGGCACCACGTCCCCTACGGCGATAGCGGCGGCGAGGACGTCGTGGCACGCGCAGCACCTGCACCCGAACACCGACGTGTAAAAATCCATGTAGTGGTCGAGGATGTCGGCGGCAAAGCGGGCCACCGCAGAGCGAGATCCCGCCAGGGACAGGCGCTGGTCCTCTGTCATCACTTCCCGCATAGTGGCGTCGAGCGGGACCAATGTCGTCTCCCACGGTGCCGACAAGACAGCCTGAGCCGCCTCGGGGTCGTGCCAGACGTTGGCTTCCGCTGCCGGCGTGATGTTACCGGGGGCCAGCGCGGCCCCGCCCATGACGGTTACGCCCTTTACCAGGCCGGTCAGCTTCGGCTCGAGGCGCAACGCCACCGCCAGGTTCGTGAGCGGGCCCGTCGCCAACAGGTGCACCTCGCCCGGGCGTTCACGCGCCGTCCTGACTATCAACTCGGCTGCGCTCTCGCCCACGACGCGACCTGAAGGCTCTCGTACTTCGGCCCCGCCGAGGCCTTCACCCCCGTGGACATCACCGGTGCGGTGCGTCTGCTCGCCCACCAGCGTGAGCTCGGAACCCTCGGCCACGGGCACCTGCCCCGTACGGCCGGCCACGTCGAGCACCCATAGCGTGTTACGGGCGGCAGTGGCGGCCGAGATGTTACCGAAGACGGTGGTTATGCCACATATCTCGACACCGGGGTCGGCCAACAGGTAGAGGAGCGCGATGGCGTCGTCTATCCCTGTGTCGCAGTCGACAAGCAACGCCTTCCTGTCGGCCTTGCTGGCAGAGGTCATGCCGAGACCCTAGATGGGCCTTTAGGCTCGAGCAATGAAAGCAGTCGTGTTCTCGAAGGGCGACGTCACCTGGTCGGACAGGCCGGGCCCCGAGCCCGGGCCACGGGACCTCCTGGTCAGGGTGGACGCGGCCGGCCTCAATCGGGCCGACCTGCTTCAAAAAGCGGGCCACTACCCTCCGCCACGAGGCGTGCCCGAAGACCAGCCGGGGCTCGAGTGTGCCGGCGTCGTAGAAGTGGCGGGCAAGGCGGTAGAGCGCTTCGCCTCCGGGGACCGCGTCATGGGGTTACTGGCGGGGGCGGCCCAGGCCGAATTGGCGCTGTTCGACGAGCGGCTGGCCATGCCGGTCCCGGAGGGTTGCTCGCTGGTCGAGGCCGGCGGTTTCCCGGAAGCGTTTTCCACCGCCTACGACGCCCTTTTTGCTCAAGCCGGCCTCACCGTTGGCGAACGGGTGTTGGTGACGGGGGCAGCAGGGGGCGTGGGGATGGCGGGGGCCCAGCTCGCCGTGGCCGCCGGCGCCACCGTTATCGCCAGCGTGCGTCATCCCGAGTTGCGGGACGCCGTGGCCAAGCTCGGTGCCAACCCTGTGGCGCCAGAGGACGCTTTCGCCCTTGGCCCGTTCGACGTAGTCCTCGAACTGGTCGGGGGGCCCGGCGTGGCGGCCGCCCTGGCCGCGCTGGCACCGAGAGGGCGCCTCATAAGTATCGGCGTCGGGGCGGGCAGTACTGTGCAGTTGGACCTCGGGGCCCTGATGCACCGGCGGGCCACGTTGCGGGGGTCGACCCTGCGTACCCGGTCCCTGGAGGACAAGGCGACCCTGGCCAGGGAAATGGAAAAGCACGTCTTGCCGCTGCTCGGCGCGGGCAAGGTCAGGGTCGTCGTCGAGGCCACCTACCCCTTCGAGAAGGTGGCGGAGGCCTACGAGCGCTTCGAGACGGGGCACAAGTTCGGCAAGATCGTGCTGACGAGGTCGTAAGACGCACAGACGATTTACGGGTGGGGGAGCAGCTTGCCCGGCGGGGGCGACCCTGCCTGTCGGGAACAACCCGGCCCGTTGGCGACCACCTTGCGTTTGGGGCCCCGTCTGGGTGCAGAAATTTGTTCTCGTTGCGTTTTGAGGAAAAATGTCCCTAAAAACGCAACCAGGTGCTTTTGTCGCACCCAGACCGGCAGGGCTGGGAGGCGCCGGCAGTTCCAGGTTCAGGACGGACGGTGACGGTACCGGCTCCGTTCGGCCCCCGGCTGCTTGATGGTGGTTTCGCGCTGGCGCCGGCCCTCGGCCCGCCAAGCCTCGAACTCTTCGTTGGTCATTGCTTCAACCCGCTCCAAGAGGTTTAGCTGGGCTGCCTTTTGGCTGTCGCGCTGGCGCGCCCGCAAGTGGAGCCGCACGAAAATGACCGTCCCGGCGATGGCCGAGAACACGATGGCGATGATGACGCTGCCTTCCCCGTTCGTCAGGTAGGCGAGCGTCACCATTCGAGGGTACGCCATTATCAACGCGTCAACCCAGGCGAAGCTCGCCCGGCGCCCCCGCCGGGACCACGGGCCACCGCGCCGGCACCGCTCGCACTGGCCCGTTGTGGGCGGAGGCCAGGGAAGCGTTTTCTGTACCCAGAGGAGGTCGGGGATCCGGCTCGCCCTTGTTGGGCCAGTACGAAAAGGCCCGCTCGGACAGCGCAGTTATTGTCAGCGCCGGGTTGGCGCCCGGGTTGGCCGGCATCGCAGAGCCGTCCACGACGTGCAGCCCCGGGCAGCCATAGGCCCGGTGCCACCGGTCGATAACCCCGTCCGCAGCCGAAGCGCCGATCACGCAGCCACCCAGGAAATGAGCCGTCATCGGCATCCCGATGACCTCGCCCCAGGTCGCTCCCGGGTGCCCGCCGACGACGCGGGCCAACCGGCGCACGACCTCGTGCCCCACCGGCAACCAGGTGGGGTTGGGCCGCCCATGGCCCTGCCGGCTCACGAGCTTCGGCGAGCCGAAGAGCCCTCGTTCCGCCGAGATGGACAGGGAGTTGTCGTGGGCCTGCATCACGAGGGCAATAACCGTGCGTTCCGACCACGCCCGCAGGTCGAACGGGCGCAGGAAAGCGCGCGGCTCCCGCAGCGCCGCGGAAACGAACCGCCGCAAGTTCGGGGCCGCCACCCCGTTCTGCTCACGGTCGTCGACCATCATGGTCCCGAACAGTCCCATCATGTTCGAACCGTGCCCGTACCTGACGGGCTCCACGTGCGTGCCGGGCTCTGGGTAAAAAGAAGAAGTTATGGCGACACCCCGGCTGAAATCCGGGCGGGGCGTGCCGAAGGGTACGACCGCCGCCAGCAACGACTCGGAATTGGTGCGGGTGAGTTCCCCCAGCCTGGGCGACAATCCCGCCAACTTGCCCTCGAGCACCATGGCGTGCAGCAGTCGTTGCGTGCCGAAAGCGCCCGCCGCCAAGACAACCTGCCCGGCCGAGAACACCCGGCGCCGGCCCACCTGGCCTGCTTCGCCCGTGAGCCTGCCGCCAAAGCGAGCCGTCCGCACCGTCCCGACCAACCACCCGCCACGGGGGCCGGGCTCCAGCGACCGAACCGTCGTCAGCGGGAGCACGACCGCCCCCGCTCGCTCGGCGAGATGGAGGTAGTTGGTGAGGACCGTGTTCTTGGCCCCGTGCCGGCAGCCCGTCATGCACTCGCCGCACCGCAGGCAGGCTCGGCGGACGGGGCCGGCGCCCCCGAAGTAAGGGTCGGCGGACCGGGCCCCGGGGGCGCTGCCGGGCGGCCCAAAGTAGACGCCGACCGGCGCGGGGCGGAACGTGTCAGCCACCCCCATCTCTACCGCCACCCCGCGCATCGCCTCGTCGGCCGGGGTGAG
>JASHVH010000277.1 GCA_030039575.1 Acidimicrobiales bacterium
GTCAGGAGCTCGTCCATGTGCCAAACGCTCGCCGAGCTGCGCCAGGCGGCCACTGCCTTGGCGGCCCACTTCGACCCCGCCTTGGTAGCCCCGGGCCAACTGGCCCAAGTGCTGCGGGACGCAGGGGCCATCGAGAAGATGATGGCGGCGGTGGCGTCGCTAACGGCCGCCCGCATGGCCGCCAGCGGGTCGGCAACCACCGCCGCCCGCCAGGCGGTGCGGGAACTGGCCCACGCCTCGGGCACCTCGCTGTTCGAGGCGAACAAGGCACTGGAGGCCGGCAAGCAACTGGCGGGCCAACCGGATGTCGCCGCCGCGGCCCTGGCAGGTGAACTGTCCCGCCCCCAGCTGGCCCTGGTGGCCGGGGCCGTGGCCGTCAACGCCGGCGCCGCCCCTCAGCTCCTTGGCCTGGCCAGGACCGGCTCCCTGCAAGAACTGGCGGACCAGTCGGCCCGGGCCCGGGCGGCTGGCCAAGACCTCGAGGCCCGACGCAAGGCCGTCCACCTGGCCCGCAGCCTGCGCAGCTACACCGACGCCTCCGGGACGTGGCACCTGCACGCCCAGGGGCCATTACAACAAGGGGCCCAGGTCATGGCGGCCCTAACCCCCTTCGCCGACAAGGCGTTCCAGGCGGCCAGAAAAGAGGGCCGGCGGGAGCGGCCCGAGGCTTACGCCTTCGACGGCCTGGTCGGCCTGGCCACCTCCGGCGGCAGCGGGCCCTCCAAGTCGCAGGTCCTATGGCGGGTCGACCTGGCCACCATGGTCCGGGGCTACCCGGTCGACGACGAGGTGTGCGAGATCGCCGGCTTTGGTCCTGTTAGCCGTCAGGCCGTAATTGACTTATTGGAATGTGGTGACCCGTTCCTAAAGGCGGTGGTAACCAAAGGCAAGGACGTGGTCAGCGTGGCCCACCTGGGCCGAAGACCGAATGCCCATCAGCAGAGCGCCCTCGACTGGATGTTCCCAATCTGTGCCGCTGAAGGGTGCGGCACCAGGGCCGCCTATCTTGAGACGGACCACCGCGTCGACTGGGCCAAGAGCCGTGTCACGGTCCTGGGATTGCTAGACCGGTTATGCAAGTTCCACCACCGCCTGAAAACCTACGACGGTTGGGCCCTGGTTCACGGGCGCGGCAAGAGGGCCTTCGTCCCTCCGGGCGACCCCCGCCACCCTCGCCGGGCCGCTAAGGAGAGTGTGCCGTAATGAATCATTTTGTTTTCTCGAAGTACGTGCCTCGGAGCCAGCTAATAAGTTCTTTGCGGCCGAACTGGGCCCGCAGCCACACAACCGGCACGTCACAGGTGGGCACCAAAAGAGCAGTTGCTCGACCCGCGGGCTCACACGCCAAGCAATGGCTCCTAAGTGACGGTTGCGAGACGGGCTCGGCCGCTCAATTGAGGCTTTCTCCTCAGGTCTCCTTCAGCACGGCTCGTGCCCGTTCCCTATGCGGGTGGCGGTCCTTGCGGTATTGCACCGATCTGCTGCATCAGCGACATCACGTCGGTGACACCCCAGTGCTCGTGAACGAGACCGTCGTCGCCAAAGCGGACGATGTCGACGGCCTGGACGTCGATCGGCTTTCCGCTCGCCGGGACGCCCATGAAGTCATTTTTGTTTGTTCCGGTAATGCGGATACGGGCAACGACCTTGTCTCCACTTTCGAGAATATCTTCGGCGTCAAAGCGCAGGTCCGGGAAACTAGTCATCAGCATCGTGAAGAACTGCCTGGCTCCGGCCTTGTTTGGCTCCGCGCCGGGACTGGTTTCATGTTCTACGAAATCGTCGGCCAGATGGTCGCAGAAGCCGTCCACATCTCCAGCGCACACGAGTTCGAACATGCGCCGCGCAGTGTCTGAGTTAGCCATCGCTACTCCTCCTGGTGAAATTGAAGGCACCCATACCTTCCCGTTCGTACAACCGGAGCTTGCCTCATGTAACTGACTCGAAGCGTCGCCGTAACCAATTAGGTCGCGCCCCCCTGCGCAATAGCCACGCAGCGTGGGTGCTAAGGCGCGACCAATGCAGAGCCTGTTTCGTAGGCACCCGTCGACTGCGGCGGAGCACTATCGCCGGCCGCACGGAGCCGGTCGCTCAGTCTGGCGTCGTGGTCCCGCCAGCAGCCAGCGAGTACTGTCCGGCCCCGAGCAGGTGCAGCGAGATGTAGTCCTCATCGCCAACAACCCAACTGTCGTGCCCAGATGGGATACTGAAGAAGTCGCCTGGCCCGAGCACGAACTCGGTCCCGTCCGCCATCCTGACGGCGGCCCGGCCGGAGAGTACGAGGCCCAGGTGCTCGACCTCGCACAGTGCCGTCCCGACTGTCGGTCCAATGTGCTCGGACCATCGCCAGCCCGGTTCATAGAGGGCTCGGCCAATCTGTTGGCCACCGATGGAGAACAGTTCAAACCGACCGAAAGGGAACGTGCTCGATTGCTGAGGGCCCGACATGTTCACGATTTCGATTGCCATATGCCCGAGCATCATAACCCGAGAGTTCAATCCCGGCCTAGCCATTTCCTTGAGAGAACGCCCTCGAAGGTTCAGGCCGAGCTTGACACCGAAAAAAATACGCCCTAAAGCGTTCTCTTGATGTCTCTCAAGCGGGATATTGGATTAGCGACCCGGTTTCGGCGGCGGCGTCTTAAACCGGGAGCCTCTATTTTCGCCTATAAGCGCCCGTCGTCCGGCACCGAGCACCGCCTGAATCCTACCCGCCGAACTCGTGAGCGACTTTTCTCCACGTTCAGAGCCCGCCCGAGCATGTGGCGATGACGCCTCAGTCAGTCGTCCGCCGCCGGAAAAGGTACGCCGCGACCGGGGCCGCGACCACGATCAGGGCTACCGACCACATCAGGGCGGCAGCCAAGGGGTGTGCCACGGGCCACGAGGGGTTGGCCGGGACCGGGTCGGGGTTTCCCCAAAGGTCCCTGACGGCCGAGGTAACCGAGCTCACGGGGTTCCAGTCGGCGATGACCCGCAGCCAGCTTGGCATATGCAGAGTTGGCACCAGCGCATCCGAGACGAAGGCGAGCGGGAAGATGATCACAAAACCGATGGACATTGCCGATTCGGGCTCCTTGGCCAGAAGGCCGAGGCAAGCGGTTGGCCAGGTGAGGGCGTAACTGAACAGGAGGGCAACTCCAAAGCCGGCGAGGACGGACCACATGGCATTGTCCGTTCGCCACCCGACGGCCAACCCGGTAAAAGCCACGATGACAGAGCACAGCGCGGCCGAAAGGAGATCGGACACCGTGCGGCCGACCAGGACGGACGACCGCCACATCGGTAGTGTGCGGAACCTCTCGACCATGCCGGTCGACAGGTCCGTGGCCAGCCCGACGCCGGTTCCCATGGACGAGGTGACCAGGTTCATAGTTAGGAGGCCGGCCATGACGAAGTCTGTATAACTGGCGCCGCCGGGGAGCGACATCCCCGAACCAAAAACGTAAACGAACAGCACGGTGAAAAGGACCGGCTGGACGGTGACATCCGAGAGCTGCATCGGCTCGCGGGCGATATGGACCAGGTTGCGCCGGGCCATTACCGCGACGTCGCGTAGGCGCGACACCAGTTGGGCAAATGCGCCGGGCTCTGGTGCAGGAACGTCGATCAGCGGTACATCGATTGCGGTCATACGAC